>NZ_JAWRXB010000194.1:0-334 GCF_046535245.1 Paraburkholderia sp. SIMBA_030 | reverse complement strand
CTCTGCACTCGCTGGCTCCGCCGGCCTACGCCCACATCGCATCCCAGCTTCCGCATGTACTGCCCTTGCGTACATTGGATGCTGGCGAACGCGCTGACCTGTTTGCCGAGTTAATTGATCGGAGTGCTAGCGGCGAGCCGCCGCAGTTTTGCCTGCTGATCGAGTGCTCGCAAACGCTCGGTAGCGTGATTCGCCATCTAGGTCGCATGATGACCGTTCATTCGCCGGAAGATCGAAAGCCTTACCAGCTTAGATACCACGACGCATACACCCTCATGCAGCTTGCGTGGATTCTGAACGACGAGCAGCAGAAAACACTGCTTGGACCCTCGAC
>NZ_JAWRXB010000193.1:0-334 GCF_046535245.1 Paraburkholderia sp. SIMBA_030 | reverse complement strand
ATATCATAAAAATTCTGGTTGGGATCTGCTCCTTTATTGGCCTGCCAAAGGAGAATATTATTCACATACAAAGTAATTCCCAGTGCTCTTTTGAAATTGCCGATATTGAGTTTTGCCGTAAGAGAAATACTATTAATCCTTACATAATCTGCTTTTTCCACATAGTCTTCTGCAACTCCCAAAAAGCCATATCGGGTCCATCTGTTCTGGCTTACATTCTGATTCGGGTCATAAAAATCTACAGGAATCTGATTGACATTTCCATTGGAGTTTACCCCCTGAAATACATAATTTTTAGTATTCCTCTCATCCGCGGAACGTTGTGATCTTCCAT
>NZ_JAWRXB010000192.1:0-335 GCF_046535245.1 Paraburkholderia sp. SIMBA_030 | reverse complement strand
GATGTTCGACCAGAAAATCGCCGATGTGCCCGCTCAACGCCGCACACCCCAGACTGGCGCCGGATTGTCCTGGATAGGTCCCATGCACACACGCGGCGAAATCCGCTTGCGCGCTGTTGAGCCACGACCATTGCTGTTCGGTGCAACGGGCGTCGCCGGTAACGCGCAGCACCTGCGGATAATTGGCCGGGAACACGCCCTCGCCTTGCGCGGGACTAGAGGCGCAGAGTAGAACCCCGCGTGCCACCGCCGCTGCGCAGGCTTCGCGCAACAGGCTGCGATCCTGTCGCAAGCCGAGGCTCAGATTGATCAGCCGAACGTCCTGCGCCACCAGC
>NZ_JAWRXB010000191.1:0-335 GCF_046535245.1 Paraburkholderia sp. SIMBA_030 | reverse complement strand
TCTCTTATCTAAACAGGACAATATACGTCTCAGTAAAGAAGAACAGTATCAAGAGGGCTTTTTGCGTGATTTATTCGTTGATATATTCGGCTATACGCTTAACCCTAATCCCAATTACAACCTTACTACTGAGTTTAAAAATAAAACGAGTAGTAAAAAGGCGGATGGCGCGATACTCAAAGACGGTCATGCTATTGGCGTGATTGAGCTAAAAGGTATGAACACTACTGACCTTAGCAAAATTGAGCAGCAAGCCTTCGGCTATAAAAACAATCAGCCTAAATGCCGTTATGTCATTACCTCTAACTTTCAAAAGCTGCGTTTGTATATCGATA
>NZ_JAWRXB010000031.1:0-82808 GCF_046535245.1 Paraburkholderia sp. SIMBA_030 | reverse complement strand
TTCGAAGGAGTGAATGACCGTTGTACCTTGGAGAGCTGCCGTTATGTTGTGGCGGGTCCTATGGCTGGAGTGGGTCGTGTGCTGCCGATCACAGTTAAAGCTGCGTATTCCCGTTGCATAAGGCGACGCCCTCCCACAACCAGCCGTTCGACAACATCGCCCGCATCTCCGACAACCGGTTCACGAAACCCCACTTAGCACAATTCGCACGTGCCAATGATTCCATCGCCCGAGGACTCGTGACGCTCAATTCCGAAGCAGAGCCGTCTTTGCGGCGGTTCTTGACCAAGGCAGTCCACGGCCGCCCCGTCTTCAGCGTGCTCCACATGTCGGCAAACGCCTGAGCCAGCATGTCTGGGTGTCGGACGAGATTGTGTGGCTGCCCCCAGGATTTCTTCATTCTCGAAACCATTGACTTGCACGAACGCGGCGTTTGCGTAGGTAATGTGACTTTGCGTGTCGGTGGTCGGCATCAGTGTGGCGCTACTGGGGAAATCGTGCTCCCGCTGTGTATTAGGCAAATTCTTGCGCATGTTCTCTCCGTCCAGAAAAATAAGGTCCAGGCTTTGGTGAAACCGAACGCCGATGGCAACTAGTGCGATAAACCGCTCATCGCGCATGAGTGATCAGCGAGGCATCGCGCAGATCGGATTTGATAACCAGGAGGAGCTCCTATGATGGAAAGGGCATGCGTGGACGATGACGGGACCTGATCCACAAGGCGGGTTGAAGCGGTTGATTCAAGGGGTAGTCCAAAGCAGGCGTTCTGGCGGCAATCGGGCCAGATACTCGCTCGGCGCTGGAATGCGGCGTCGGTAAGAAGCATATTGCCGATGAGGACCTTTGATGTGCAAGTAGGCCAGCGACACGGCCGCCCCCGGCAATGGTCCGCTATCGTGACAACCAGTAACGTTACGATTGATCAGGTATACGGCGGCAAGACGCACTTGCTGAAGACTCAATTCATCAAGGATTTGCTGAAAATTACGTAAGGAAATTCATAAGCACATCGAACCGGCTAACCAACATCGTGTCTTTCGCCTCCGTCGCCTCCGTCGCCTCCGTCGCCTCCGTCGCCTCCGTCGCCTCCGTCGCCTCCGTCGCCGCCCGGACGCCGGGGTAATCGTGCATGGCAATGGGGAAGCCTGTATTGCAGCAGCGCGGTCGCCTTGCTCGGAGACAGCTTGACGCTCCGAGTCCTGCTGGCCTCGGTAGCAATCCTCGTGGGAATCGCTCCGATTCCGGTGCGCCGCGAAATCCGGCGCGACAAGCGGGCGCAAAAGCAGAGGAGGCCGGGAACCCGCACAAGTCGCAGCGCCGACGGCATAGGGTTTTCCTACATCGCTACCCACTCACCGCGTCGGCTCAGGGTGCCTATATTTAAGTCACTTCGCCAGTGTCTACCGGGGTGAGCGGGGCGGTCCGATAGCCGACTTCGCCAAACTGTTCGGCGACATCGTGGCGATCGAGCGTGCCGCAATCGATTTCGATGTGCGCGAGGGGAAAGGCACCCTCAAGGTCGGCAACACCACCTACGCCGAACTCGAACCCTACCTGGGACCTGCAGGTGAGCCGACCCGACTGGTCGAAAGCATCTTCTCGACGATCCCTGGATCGCCTGCATTTGTAGGCAAAGCCACCACGTTCCGGAGGCAGGACCAGAAGCTCGGCATCGATCTCGATCTGAGCGGACACAATGCCATTCAGGGGGTATTTCACATTCCAGTCGTGACGCCTATCCACGCAACCACCGTCGCTTGCATACCGCTGCATGGCTGCTCACGGTCGGTGCGGCTGATCGCGGGTATAGAAAGGGCAACGGAGGCTTTTCCGCGATGCGCCCCTCGGTCATCTGCGGTCGCTTTGACAATTCATAGGCTGAAGGCGTGGGGAACCGCGCTGACGGTGACCACCTTTCCCTCAGCGCACCAGAACTTTTTTCATTGATGGTGCCGGGTGTAGCACATAGTTCTCTCGCTCATAGAACGGGACGGCATCCGGCCCGCGCGTCAAGAAATACTGCGGTCAAACCACGGGCACGGGCGTCGGCTTCGGCATATTCAATCAAGGATCGGCCGGTGCCGTTCCCACGGGCTGACGTGTCGACCACGAGGTCGTCGATATGCAGGTGTGCCCCACGCGCTAATGTATGAACGGGCCTCATGCCTATTACTCCGATAATCTTCCCGTCCTGGAACGCTGCAGCAAGCTCGTAGCCCGAATACGATTGCCGGCTAGTCCGGTCCAGGAATTCGGGTTCGTCAAGAGAACGGAGTTGTGCGATGACAGGGTATGCCTGTACCCATTCCATCGGCGATAGCCTTCTAATTTCCAACCCGCTGCGGCGATCTTCAGTCATGTCTCCAGATGTTCCTCACTCGAAAAGTCGAGATTGTTACACGGCGGAACTGGTTGAAGCGGCAGCCCCCGCCGCCAGCAGGCACACAGCCGCCCGGGAGCCGATATGCATGGACGAACGCTTGCTTTCGATTGCCTTCATGTCTGCCCCTCTTGTTCACGGATTCGGGTTGAACAGGCGCAAATCGAATTCGACCATTTGCCAAATCAACCGTTCCGAGGTGAATGAACCGCGTCACGTATCGGTGAAAATATCGGGTGGTTCCAGCCCCAATAACGAACCGCCATTTGATTCAATACGCATACATACCAGCGCATGCTTCCCCTGGTTACAAGACCGTGTACGCGGATAGCAGTTGGCAAAGTGGATGAAGGCAATTATTTGCCGTGACATCGGCGTTACCTTAGGTCAAGATTTGTGCCGGGGCCGTGGCAAATAACTTCGACAGGTTGGTAAATTGGGGCGCATAAATGCGCGCGCCTCATAATCCAGACGATGCCGCGTGAAGCATCAACAGTTTCAACGCCGGAACCTTGCCTGAGAAACCCGGTAAATCCTTTATTCTGGAAGCAATGGACGCAACGAGAATACCTCCGCGGGGTGCTCGCACGTTGGTGCCGATCCGCCTATTCCTTGCCCAGGTGTTCGCTCCTGCCTTGCGAAACCTGCAATACGTGAGTCGCCGGATGCGCCCCTTCTCGATCATTGCGATCGTCGGCTTCCCGCTCTATTACTATATCTGGAACGATCTCTTTCCCCAGCCTTACGAAAACCTGCCGCTGCGGCTGGTCGGCTCCGCGCTGTTTATTCCCATTCTATTTTCCGACCGCTGGCCGTCGTGGGCGAAAAAGCTCATGCCTTACTACTGGTACGCGACAATCCTTTACTCACTGCCGTTCTTTTTCACGTTCATGCTGTTGAAAAACAATGGCTCAAACGTCTGGGTGGAAAGCGCGCTGATTGCTGCTTTCGTCATGGTGTTGCTGCTCGACTGGCTCATGCTGCTGCTCAATTTCCTGATCGGCATTGCGCTCGCGTACCTCGCCTATTGCGCAACAACCGACGCTGTCAGCGTGAATATGTCGTATCTCGTCCATCTGGCGATTTTTTCGTTTGCGATAGCGATCGGCGCCATTGCCAACTATGACACGGAGCGTATCCGGGTCGAGCAGGAGCGGGCAATGTTGGCAACCGCCGGTAGCATTGCCCACGAACTGCGTACCCCGCTACTCGCAATCCGCGCCGGCGCCGCGGGCCTCGGAAGCTACCTGCCTTTGCTACTCGAAACGTACCGCATCGCTCAAGACAGCGGGCTACTTGTTCCCAAGATCCGCGTCGCTCACCTTCATTTCATGGACGGAGTACTCGCCCGCATTGAGCAGGAGGCTGTTCATTCCAATACCATTATCGACATGCTGCTCGCGAACGCACGGTTCACCGACGGGCATTCCCAACAGGCCACACATTGCTCGATCAGGCAATGCGTGGAGACCGCGCTCAACCGCTATCCATTTCACGGAGGAGAGCAGCAACGGGTGCTCACGGATCTTATCAATGACTTCACGTTCGAAGGCTCGGGCATGCTGGTGGTCCATGTGCTCTTCAATCTGCTAAAAAATGCGTTCCGCGGAATGGCAGATGTCGACAGCGCCCTGATCTCGATCCGGCTTGCGCCTGGACCACGCGCGAACCAACTCCTCTTTCGCGATACCGGCGTCGGCATCGCGTCCCATGTACTTCCCCACATCTTCACGCGCTTCTATACGTCATCGGCCGAAGCAGATGACCCCTCCGTCGGCACCGGCATCGGCCTCGCATTCTGTCGTGACGTCATGCGCGCGATGGGCGGCTCCATCGACTGTACGTCTATCGAGTCCATGTATACCGAGTTTGTGTTGACCTTTCCCCGGCCATGATGATGGATACGATCAAACCATTCTATTTTCCGACAACGGTCACGTTCGTCGACGACAGCTCGGCATTCCTGTCGAATCTCTGCCTGCAACTCGAACCGAGCCTTGCCTTCCGGCTCTTCAACTCGTCAAGGGAAGCCCTGCGGTTCGTGAATGAACGCCCTCGTCCCGGTGCACCCGAGGAACAAATCTTCGCTCCGTACCGGGACCGAACCGATGAGGACGAGGCTCAGCACGTCATCGCGATGAGCGTCGACACCGTCCGCAATCAGGTGTTCGACAACGACCGGTTTCAGGCAGCATCAGTTGTCGTCGTGGATTACGACATGCCAGGGCTGAATGGTCTTGAATTCTGCCGCCGCATTACTGACCCTGCTGTACGCAAGATCATGCTGACCGGAAAGGCAAACGAGCACATCGCGGTGGAGAGCTTCAATGAAGGCATCATTCATCGCTTCATTCGCAAGCAGGACGCATCGGCCATCAGTGCTCTAAATCGCGCGGTGCGGGATATGCAGCATGCCTACTTCGATAACAGGTGTCAGTCGATCCTCGACACGCTGGTGACCTCGGAATATACGTTTTTGCGCGACGAAGCGCTGGTCGCGCGGGTAAGAGAACTCTTTGATTCGCTCGGTATTGTCGAACATTACCTTTCATACTCGCCAAATGGGCTACTCATGCTCGATGGTACCGGCAAGTCCTATCTGCTGATTGTCCACACGAACGAAACGCTGCGGGGTCTGCGTGAGATAGCCGGCGTACAAGGGGCACCAGTGGGCTTTTTCGACGCACTGGACAGCGGCGGGAGTTTGCCGTACTTCTGGCAAACCAGCGGGTACTTCCCTGCGGATGGCATCGCGTGGGAGAGCTATATGCACCCGGCAACACAGTTTACAGGGCAACAAACTTACGTTTATGCCGTGATTCCCAATCCTCCCGGGCTTGATCTGAGCCACGTGCTGAGTTACGACCGCTACCTTGAGTGGCTGGACAGCGACATACAGAAGACATGGAGTTCACTCATGTGAACTCCATGACATGCCGCTATCCGACCGCTAACACACTGTCTGCCGTACTTTGTTCGTGGCTGTGTCTGTGGGACGGCAGCCGGTCCCCGAGGCGCCGGGTGGAGGGCCATCTGTCAAGCTCAGCCTCGCCGCGAATGTCACGACAGACGCTCACAATCCTTTCGATCTGGGCATCGGTCAACGCAGCGTGGATCGACAACCGGATCAGCGCACGATTGCGCGCCGTCGCCGGTGCACAAAACACGGAACCGAAAACGCCCCGTGACTCCAATGCGTCGCGTAACACGATCGTGCGCTGTTCCGTACCCGCTTCGAGCGCGATGATCTGACTCTCACCGGCATTCAGGTTATACCCAAGCTCCCTCAACCGCTCCCGCAGCCAGGCGGCATTCGATGCAAGTCTCGAGCGCCTTCGGCCGGCACCTTCGATCACCGACAGCGTCGCGTCCAGTCCACTGATCTCATGAGGCAACAGCGTGGAACTGAAGATCGCAGGATTCGACTCGAACTTGAAGTACTCCTGGAAACCGGCTGGACAGGTGATGAAGCCGGCCCGGCCGACAAAAGCCTTCGCAAGACTTGCTGTGCGGAACGCGACGCGAGACTCAAGTCCAAGCTCGACAACAAGTCCCGCTCCACGCGGACCATGCGTGCCGAGCGAATGCGACTCGTCGACCACGAACACGCACTTATGCCTTTCGCATACATCTGCGAGCGTGACAAGCGGGCATACGCTACCGTTCGTGCTGTAAATCGAGTCGGCCAGCACGACTCCTTGCCCATACCGCGCGATCTGCTGCTCGAGATGCGCCGTGTCGTTGTGCCTGAACGGTATCGGGATCGCGCCCGCACTGCGGATACCCTCCCACAACGACATGTGCGCCATCATGTCCACGTAGACGGGCGTTCGTGCCGAAGCGATCGACTGGATCAGCCCGATATTCGCCGTATAGCCGGACTGACATAGCACCCCTGCCTCCGCGCGCATGAACGTCGACAGCCGGTTCTCGAACTTCAACTGCGGGCAATCACCGTGCAGGAAGATGCCCGACATCAACAGTCCGTTGCCGTCCGAACGCAATGTCCGGCCCATGCTGCGAATGATGCCGGGGTGGCGCGCGATCGCGAGATAGTCGTTACTCGACAGATGCAGCGCATCCGGTCCCGGGATGCGACCGCGCATGATGTGCCCGCCTCCCCACGTATCCGTTACCCGCTCCCGGTAATATCGCTCGACGCGCGACGCCACAAAGGCAGGAAGCGATGGTGAGTTATGGTTTTTTTTCAAGCGGTCAAAAACGGCTTTCATTTCGGCTCCTTAAGGTTAGCTGCTGCCGGTAGCGGACAGCAGGCCCATAGTGAGCCAGTCGTTTTTTCCCGTGTGGCCTGTCACCGACGCATCTGCCTGTAGTTCAGCCGCTGCCCCTGTGGATCGACGACTTCGGGCAAAGCCTTCGCTACGCGACGAGCGCAGCGTCCACCGCAGGCAGATAGCTGTTGAAGCCGGCTTCCACGAGGGCCACGCGTGCACGCTCGAGCTCGCGCTGCGCTTCTTCGCCAGAATGGTCTTGCTGCGCGCGAGCGAGAGCGCGGCCGCGCGTCACAAACAGCTCCGCCCATGGCAGCGGCTCGGCGCGCGTATAGTCTTCGAGTGCAGTGACGTAGCGCAGTGCGCCGGCTGCGTCGCCGGCGGACAGCATCGCTTCCATGGCATCGCGGTAGAACCACAGGTGATTGTGACCAACCGCGCCGCGATGCAACATGTCGGCGCCTTCGGCGAGCAGACGCACGCGTTCACCGTCGTCCTCGACAGCGCGGCTCAGAGCGCCCACGGCCTTGGGTGCGCTGAACTGCGTTCCCACCTCGCGGCAAATCGCTAGCGCTTCACGCAATAATTCGGCGGCCTCTCGCCGACGCCCGCTATCGAGCAGCACTCGCGCCCGCATTTCCAAATTCTGTGCCTCGAAGCGGCGAGCGCCCAGTTGACGGATGATCTGCGTCTCGCATTCGAGATGGGTGAGGGTCGCCTCCATGTCGCCCATTTCGTAGCAGGCAAAGGCGCCTAACGTTTCGCACAGCATCTGCGCACGCGGCTGACCGACCAGCGCGGCGGCGTGTGCGGCGGCGCTTACGTCCTCGCGCGCCGCGCGTGCCTGGTTGAGGTAGATCCTGCTGAAGCCGGCCATCGAACGATTGGCGACCTCGATGCGGCCGAAGCCGTGTTCGCGGCTTAACGCAACGCACCGGCTGAAGTGCTCGAAAGCGGTGCGCATGCGCCCTTGCGCGTAGGCAGCATCGGCGAGGCCACCGAGCGCGCGCGCTTCGGCCTCCGGCAAGCCGAGGCGCCGTGCATAGGCAAGCCCGCGCTCATGCTCGGTGCGGCAATCTTCGATCCTGCCAAGCGGAAAGAGGATGTTGCCGCGCAGGTGATGCAGGCGCGCGAGTTCAGGCACCTTGTCCAGACGTTGCGCTATTTGCTGGGCGGCGTCGAGCAGCAAGAGGGCCTCGGCGAGACCTTCGCTCACCCGCAGGCCTTCGGCGAGCCCAAGTTGGGCCTGACAGAGACTCGCTTCGTCCGGAGCGGCGGCCACGGCCGCACGGTACGTCGCGATCGATGCGGCGATGTCGCCGAGATCCCGTTGGAGTTCACCCCTGAAGCAGATCAGCGCGTGGCGATCCACGTCCGTTTGTGCGATTTGCAGACCTCGCTCGACTAGCCGCAATGCCGCCTCGGTGAAGTAGGCGGCGCGTTGTGCGATCGCGGCGTCGAGGTAGGCCTGCGATGCCCGCTTGTCCTCGGCGCGATCGAGATGCTGGGCTCGCAGCACGGGGTCGGTCGCCGCAAACCAGTCGGCCGCCAGGCGGTGCAAGTCACGCCGGCGCGCCCGCAGCAGCGTCGAGTAGGCGCTTTCCTGGATGAGCGCGTGCGCAAACAGGAAGTCTTCGCCTTCCGGCAAGACGAGCGCGCTGGCGATGAGTCCGTCGCAGACATACGCCGGTGCATCGATCAACCGCCGGAGCAAGGCGAGGTCAAAGCGCTGTCCGATTACCGAGGCAGCCTGGAACGCCTCGCGGTCGCGCGGAGTCAGCCGGTCCATGCGCGCCAGCACGAGGCTCTGGATCGTCGCGGGGACCGCTTCCTCGCGGCCTTCCTCGGCGTTATGCAGGAGTTGCTCGAGGAACAGCGGATTGCCGCCGGCTCGCTCGATGCAGGCATGCGCGACACGCTCGGTCGCATCGATAAAGCTGCCGGCAAGGTTCAGCGCCTCGTCGCTGCGCAGTGGGCCGAGGTCTATCGTGGCGAACGGCGTGCCGCGGCAACTTGCCCGCCAGGCCGCGTCGAGCGGATCGTCCTCCACGCGCGACGTCATCACAAGCAGGCCCGGACCGTTCGCAATCGCAACGGCGAGGGCGGCGAGGTAACCGAGCACCTGCGGGTCGGCCCAATGAAGGTCCTCAACGGCAATCATGGTTGGTCTGTGCCGGCAGACATCCTCCGTGATCGCTGCTGTGACCGCGCGCTTGCCGCGCGTGCGGGCGGCACTGTCCATCGCGTCGTAAAGCGTGCGCCATTCGCCGGTTTGCGGGAGGTCGAGGATGTCGTGGAGAAACATAAGCTGATCGGGGCCGACGGCCCCGGATGCGGCAACCCGTCCGGCGGCGGCGCGCTGTTCATCGGACCCGGCTGCGGGCCGCAGGCCCAGCAGGCTGCCGACAATGGTGCGGATGGGGTCCTGGCCTTTGCCCACGCCAAAATCCAGTACGAGGCCGCGGTGACTGACAAAGCCCAGCGTTTCGACGAAGCGGCGCATCTCGTCGACGAGCCGCGTCTTGCCGATGCCCGCCTCGCCGCGGATATAGACGACGTGGCCGGCCCGCTGTTCGAGGCACGCACGGGCGAGGCCCTTGAATTGCTCGAGTTCAGCCTTGCGGCCGACAAACGCACTGCGGCTTGGCGTGACGGGTTCAAAGGCGAGACCGCGCAGACGCCAGACGCGCACCGGCGAGTCGATCCCCTTGAAGCGCATCGCTCCGACGGCGTCGCTCATCACGCAGTTGCCGAGCGCGCGATGCACGCTATCGGAGAGTAGCGTTTCCCCGGGGCCGGCGGCGGCAACCAGCCGGGCGGCGAGGTTCACGGAGTCGCCGAGGACCGTATAGTCCCGAACGTTGGCGCGCTCGAGCGGACCCGCGACCACCTCGCCGCTGGCGATGCCCACATGTGCCCTCAGTGCAGGCGCCACTTGCTTGCCGAGTCCGTTAAGGGCCTCATGAATCTCCAGCGCGGCACGCGCCGCGCGCAGCGGATCGGTATCGTGCGCGCGCGGGGCACCGAAGATTGCCATGACGGCATCGCCGATGTGCTTGTCGATCGTGCCGCCGTAAGCGAGGACGATCCCATCGACGAGCGCTGTGTAACGACCGGTTAACTCGCGCAACTCTTCAGGATCGAGCGCTTGCGACAGCGCGGTAAAACCGCACAGGTCGGCGAAGAGGATGGTGACTTGCCGGCGCTCGCTTGCCGGCGCATTGACAGCGGGCGACGCTGTGCACGGTGCGGCGTCGCGCTGATCGGCAATCGCCGCCAGCAGGCGCTTGCGGTGGCCGAGCGAGAGGACGCCGAGCTCTTTCAGGTCCGCGTCGTCGAGCTGTGCCAGCATCGCGACGTCGATGTCGTTCTCGGCAAATGTGGGTGCGTATTGCTCAAGCCCCAATGCATGCAGCCACTGATCGATATCCATTGCCGCCGCCCAATCCGGTGCGTTCGAACACGCCTGTTCCGCCGCAGTTCGTGGCCGCGCAGGCTGCGAGCCGTATGCCCGAACCGGGCCGCGTTGCACCAACAGATCATACGAATCGACGCAACGCCGGTTGCCTGGCTGTGACCGGTGCAACGTACACCGTGCTCAAGGCCTTCCAGCCGAAAGGACAGTGTACGTCCAGTGTGAAGGAAACGGATACCGGGCATGAGCGACGAGGTGGATGCAAATTCGGCCAGCAGCGCGTCGGCGCGCCGCAGTGCGTTTGACACTGGCTGCAGCCACGACGGATACTGCTTTGCGAATCGGCCACAGTGTCGGGCGAGCAGGCAAGCGCAACGTGCAGTCGTTCGCCGTTCGAAACGATGGGTGACGTTCGAGCCAAGCACAACCGCGGCGCGCCGCGCGAACCGCACGGCCCAGGCTGGATTCCATCCGCCCTTACCGGGAAGCACTGTGAAGCCAGCTACGACAGGTTCCTCGCCCGATGCCCGCTCCGTGCCACGGTTCACGGGGCTGGTCGGAGACCTGTCGGCCGGCATGGTGTCGACCTTGGTCATGCTCTGCTATGCAATGAGCCTCGGCACGATGATCTTTAGTGCGGATCTCGCCCGTTACACCGCGCTTGGCGTGCCCACCGCCTTCATCAGTTGCGTCGTAACGGCACTGGTGATCGCCTTGACGAGTTCGATGCGCATGAATATCGCCGGACCCGACGGCAACGCGACGGCGTTTCTTGCCGGTGTGGCGGCAGGCGTCGCGAGCAGCGTGCGGGCTGACGGCGGTACGCCCCAGACAATTCTGCTGACGGTGCTGATTGCCATCGCGCTGTGTTCTGTGGTGACGGGCGTCATTCTGTATGCGGTCGGTTCGTCGAAACGCAGCCGTTCCCTGCAATTCCTGCCTTACCCGGTCGTAGGCGGGTTCCTTGCCGGTACCGGCTACCTCCTGCTAGCCGGCGCGTTTCGGGTCGTGACCGGCGAGCCCTTGAACTGGCACACATTGGCGCTGATGACGCACCTGAACTGGCTGGTGTGGACACCCGCCGTGCTGGTGTGCGCGTTAGCCACGCTCCTGTCGCTCACCTGGAAACACGCTGCGGCGCTGCCGCTCACCCTTGCACTCGGCGTCGTGCTGTTCTACCTGCTCCTGCTTGTTGCGGGCCTGTCCATCGACGACGCCCGGAACACGGGATTATTGCTTCCGCGCGTGGCACTGCACCCGATCCGGATTCCAGAGCTGCATGTTCCGGCATTGCTGACGCGCGGGAGCGTCGACTGGCCGGCAATCGCTGCGCACTTGCCGGAGACGCTCGTGGTCACCTCGATTTCGGCGATCACGATCCTGATGAATTCGACGGCGATCGGCGCAGCCACAGGCGAAGACATCGACCTGAACCGCGAAATGAGGGCCGCCGGAATCGCTAACATCGCGAGCGGGATGTTAGGCGGGATGGTCGGATACCAGTCGTTCAACCGATCGATGCTCAACGCACGCGCCGGCGCGACAAGCCGTATGGCGGGTGTATTCGCCTCCCTCGCGTGCCTGTTCGTTCTGGCCGTCTCGCCGGACCTGGTGGCGCTATTCCCGGTACCCGTGCTGGTCGGGCTGCAGCTCTTCATGGGACTGCGTCTGTTGATCCAGTGGCTAATCGGTGCGTATCGCAAGCTCAACTGGCATGAGTATCTACTTGTACCGCTTATTCTCGGCGCTATTGCGTTCTACGGCGTCGTCACGGGCGTCGTGGCGGGGGTCATCGCCGCATGTGTGATGTTCGCCCTGCTGTACGGCCGCGTCAGTTGCGTTCGGATGGAGTTCGACGGCAGTACCCGCACATCGAATGTCGAGCGCAGTATCGAGGCAACCGAACGGCTTCGCGAACTCGGCGTACAGGTATGCGGTACGTGTCTGCAGGGGTTCCTGTTCTTTGGCACCGCCAATTCGATCCTGCAGCGCGTGCGCGAGCGGCTGGCCAGGCACGGGCCGCTACCGGTTCGCTTTGTCGTGCTCGACTTCGCTTCGACCAACGGCATGGACGCGTCGGTATCGGTCAGCTTCGTCAAGCTCAGGCAGCTGTGCGCGACGATCGATGCGGACCTGGTGTTGACGGGGTTGCCGGCACGCTCGCGTGAACTGCTTATGAAGACCGGCACGCTGAGCCTCAGGATTCACGAGTTCGCGACGCTCGATGCCGGCCTGGAATGGATCGAAGATACGCTTCTCGCGTCGGATTCACGCGCGCTGCCTTGCGGCGAAGAGGATTTTCAGGCAATGCTCGCACCGCATTTCACGTCATACGCGCTCGACAGGCTGTTGGCCCTTCTAGACGTGCGGGAGCTTGGCGCGGGGCAGCCAGTGTTCCGTCACGGCGAGCCGGGGGACGCCATGTACTTTGTCGAGCGCGGCCGTGTCGCCGTCTTACTGCCGCTCGCGGACGGGAGATCCCTCAGGCTACGCTCGTTCGGGCCAGGTACGATCGTCGGCGAAATGGCGGTGTACACGCAGCGGGTGCGCAGTGCGGATGTGTTCGCAGAAGGTCCCGCGCGTGTCCGGCGTTTGACACTTGAGTCGTTGCACGCACTCGAGCAGGATGATCCCGTGACCGCGCGGCAAATCCATCGTTTTGTCGTCAAGGTCATGGCGTCACGGCTGGCTGTCGCGGACGAAGCCTTGCGCGCGGCTCATTGACAGGTTGCTATGACGAGGCAGGCTGCGCACGCGATCTGGACGAGGTTTTGCATCGCACCGTCTCCCATTGGTTGAGCGGAGGCGCGTGCATTGGGCTGTTGCTGGAGTGCCTTGCACGGTGGCACTTCGCCAACGTAATGCGAGCAGGAGCGCCATGCAAGGGTCGTTTGCTCATCACGAGCGCAACGCGATTTGCCGCACATCTGTTGTTCAAAAACAAACAGTCACTGAGAGACGTGTTTGTCATAGCAGGACATCTTCTTTTCTCCAGCCCTTCAGAATGCTTCGCAACAGCTCGTGCGAAATATTTATTCCGCTTTGTTTTCATGCGGTTAGGTGATTCTTCACGGCTCGCGATTTGAGAGTGGCACATCCTATGCATTTGTACCTGTGAGCGCAACGAATAGTGCTCTTTCCCAAACCGAAGCAAACCCAGGAGATTTACCATGACCTCGCTGATGATCAAAGACCTCGCACACGCCGAAGAACTGTCCGCCAAGGCCCTTTCGGCTGTACGCGGCGGCAGCAACTACAACGCAGGAAACATCAACGCGGCGTTGGGTGGCGGCTTCGCCAGCCCGGCCATCGTGGTGGCGCCGGTCACCCAGACCGACACGTACACGAAGGTCGATATTCCCACCATCCAGAATTTTGGCGGCCTGCAGTTCGTCAAGGCATGAGTTAGCTGGACGGGAGAGTTGCACCGACGGGATGCGGTCCGATCCTCCGACGTGCGCTCTCCTCGATGTTCGCAAGCGGGAGCTGCGCCGGCAGGACATGGAGCGCCGGTCGGTTCTGGCATGCGAATGAGCATTTCCGGCAACAGGATTCGGTTCAGATCTGGATCGATAGCTTCATGACAGGGGAGCACATTGTCGAGGTCCAGGCAGTTGGTCCAGTCAATGTAGTTCGTTATCCTGCATAATCATCTGGACTTGTCACAGGGGTTTGGATTCAAATGCCCTGCCCAGCCACTCCTCCGGCGGGCTTTTTTTACGGCTCTCGATGCTCGCGTACGTGCAGTCCCAATGTTGGATTAAACGACGAAGCGCACCGGTACCGTGATTGCGTGGATAACGAACGGTTGCGAACGGTTTCGGGTCGCTTCGGGGCGGCAGTCGTTACGGGTTATTCGACGTCTGCCCTCATTCACATGGCCGTGAGTGTGCCGCGGCGCGTGTGGGCAGGCGTCGTAACCCTGAACGACAGGCGACCCTTGAGGGAGCGGCATAAACCGAACCCAGGCCCATTTCATCCCGCTGATGTTAGTTGGATTCCGGAGCCACAGGCAACTCAGCTCGATGCCACGGAGCGAACTCGAGCCGGCGCTTGCATAAAAACCTCACGGCTGCGCGCGACGGATCACGCGATTCCGGCGAAGCGTCGTTCTAGATAGGCAATGATAGCGTTGGACTCATACAACCAGCGCGACTGGACTGTCCCTCTTCCTGAATATGCAGGCAAGGCACTTTAATCTTGCCACCGCCGGCGAGCAAACGATCCCGTGCGATGGGATCGTTTTTGGCGTCGTGCAGCGTCATCGGCACATTCAGACGATGCAGGGCGCGCCGGGTCTTGACGCAGAAGGGGCACGCATGGAACTGATACAACGATAGCCCCGCCGTTTCTTTTTCTACAATCGCCTGACCTTGAGCCGCGCGACGTTGCGGGCGCGGGCGACTGATGGCGTCGCTGAGTAAAATCAACTGGCCGAGACCGACACGCAGGGCTTTCATCAACATAGAGACTACCTTGAGCGGCGAATGGGAGCGGGCAAGTCTACTCTTTCCAAGATCGGACTGCTCCCAGCCTAACTACGGCGATCGCGATGGGCAGCGAACGACCCGAGCCGGCCTGGTGGTTGGGAACCGGCCACAAAAAGACCAGACGAAAGGATTTGTCGAGAGGCCGTGTCCGACTCGCCAAGGGACGGCCGCATGCCGAACCGGTCGCAACCGGAGTAATCAGCCGTCACCCGTCGCTTGGAATGGCGATCGCGGCAACGGATCGCCGTCCACATCGTCACGCACAACATGCAGCAAGTGGCGCGTTGTTCCGATTACACGGCCTGCATGTACCTTGGTGAACTGCTGGAATTCGGCGATACGGAGACAATGTTTGTCCGTCCGAAGCGCAAGGAGACCGAAGACTATGTGAGCGGTTGCTTCGGCTAACCTCGCCGTTGCCGCCAACCCGCAGGTTGTCCGTCTCTTTCTCGACCTGGTTGGGTTGTTTCTGCCGACAGTTCATAGCATCCAAAGGCGAATCGCGGTCGACGACACGCAACTGTCATATGCAGCGTGTTCACTTCAGGACGCGCAATTCGCGCCATGATCAAAGGAGCTAAAGATGACAAAAGATCGGTGTACCTTGTCTGGCTTGCGGACTGAATCGAATGCGAAATGGTGGCGATCGTTACGGAACATCGCTTGGGTAGTAGTAGCGGTCGCCTCGGCGATTTGGCCTACCGCTGATTCGTTTGCCAGCAATGATGACGGGAATAGCGAAAGCCGAGCGTACGCGATCGGGCTCTGGGGCGATTTGCCGTACTCCGACACGCAAGCACAGTTCGGTGTACCGAATCTGATCACCGACATGAACTCGCAGAAACTCGCGTTCACCGTCCATGATGGGGATCTCAAGGCTGGCAACGCCACGTCCGGGTCGGCAACGCCGACGACTTGCAGCGACGCTCTCTACGTGCAGGCGCTCGGGTACTTCAACGCCTTAAAGTCGGCAGCGATGTTTACTCCCGGTGATAACGACTGGACAGACTGCGACCGTGTGTCGAACGGAGGGTTTTCCTCCAGGGAGAGGCTCGATCACGAGCGCCAGGTCTTCTTCAGTTCCTCCTATTCGCTGGGGCAGCGTCCGATTCTTCAGGAGGTGCAGATGGACCGGCTTTGCCTGGACAATGCCAGTCACCTCGCAAGTTGTGTCGAGAATCGCCGCTGGACCGTGAACGGTGTCGTATATGCGACGCTCAACATTCAGGGGTCGTGCAACAACCTTTGCGACACAAAACCCGACCAGGCGGAATTTGCGGCGCGGAACCACGCAGATATTCTCTGGATGCAGCAGACGTTCCGGGAGGCGGTAGCGCACAACGCTTCGGCCATCATGTTCATCTCACAAGCCGATCCTGGTTGGGACAATTCCGACGCTACACGCGCGCCGACTCGCGATCCAAAGACGCTGGTCGAAAACGACATGCTGCCCAGCTCGGACCCCGCATATCCCGGCCCGACTCCCGACGGTTTCAAGGACTTCCTGCTTGCACTGCGTGACGAGGTTATCGCCTTCAGGAAACCCGTTGCCTATGTCCATGGCGATTCCCACTACTTCCGCATCGATCGACCTTTCCTTGACGCGCAAGGCAGGCGGCTCGAGAATTTTGTCCGCGTCGAAACCTTCGGTGACAACCAGGCGAACGGAAACAACGACGTCCATTGGTTGAAAGTGTTCGTCGACGATCGCACCCGTGAAGTCTTTTCCTTCCAGCCGCAGATCGTACCGGCGAATCGAACCGCTGTCCCGCAGCCCTAGATCGTTGGATTGACGGGCGCTGAAGGCCGCAAAGGCCAAGGCTTTTGCGGCCTTCAGCGGGCGTGCACGTTTGTCGACTTTTTCTTGCCGCAAGGCACGCAGAACTCTCGATGCAAAGAAGCGGCTAGACAATCCCAGCGTATGTTGGTTGAGGGCGGCTACGGCCAGCCGCGCCGGGAGGAAATCGGCCATAAGTAGTACTCAGGATAACCCGTTTAAGCATCCGCAACCAGACGGCGAGGAGCCGGTCGCCGCCGCCGCGGGCTTTTCGCCGAAGCGGCCCTCTCGGGTCGAGCCGATCACGATGCCGATGCAGGGTTGTTGCTGTTCGGTCATGGGGTACTCCTGCAAGCTGGGGAGGAAGGTTCAACGAGGCTGATTGCGCGCGTCCTGGTCGATACGAACAAATTGTTCGTTGAGATATAGTGGGCTCTACCGCCGATCTCAACAAGGAGGCACTTTTATGGTCGATACGAACACAGCTGTTCGTGCCTCAGAAGCGTCGAACCCGCACGAGGCTTGCAAGGCGGAAGTCGAGACGCTCGCTCGCATCGGCGACAAATGGACGGTGATGGTGGTGGGCGCCTTGTCAAAAGGACCGATCCGCTACAACGAGATCCATCGCCGCGTCGAAGGGATTTCGCAGCGCATGCTCACGCTGACCCTGAAAGGCCTGGAGCAGGACGGGTTGGTCACCCGCACAATGTATCCAACGATTCCACCCCGCGTGGACTACGAGTTGACAGAACTCGGATGCAGTTTGATCGCGCCGTTGAAAGCGCTCGCTGAGTGGGCGCGGGAAAACCGGCCGGCGATGTTGGCCGCACGGGAGGCGTTTCGGACAAGGGGATAGCACGACTCGCCGCGCACGCGCTTTGCCGTCCCGAAATCGACCTGGTGCTCGCGGCGTACGACGTGAGCCCGGGTCTTTCGAGGGCTGTTGCCCGCGCGGCGGGCTATGGCCCCGCTCGATCCCCAGAAAGTCGTCGGTCCAGGATGCCCGCTCATAGGCCGAAACTGCCAGTTAATGAGCCACCGCACTTCGTCCGCAAACGTGCCGATGCCGGAATGTCGGCACCGAATATCATCCGCAAACCTCGACTGGAACTGCTTGACAGGCTAGGTCACGGATAACGCTGGACTGCGGAGCTGGTTCGTCAGAATAGTTTCGCGGTGGCAGGCCGACTCCGGTAGCGCCTCCCGCCCAAACCTACTTCACCGCCCCCAACGCCAACCCCTTCACCAAAAACCGCTGCAACCACGCAAACACAATCGAAACGGGCAACGTCGCGCAGAGGGTAGCGGCCATCACCAGATGCCACTCGACGACATACTTCCCGGCCACCATATCGGTCACTTGCACGGTGAGAGTCTTATTCTCCGGCGACCGAATCAACGTATAGACCACCGCAAACTCATTCCACGCATTGATAAAAGTAAAGATCGCAGTAACAACAATCGCAGGCACGGCCAACGGCAAGAACACCTTAAAAACAGCCTTGGTCCTGCCGCACCCCTCCAACCACGCCGACTCCTCGAGATCCCGCGGCACAGTCTGAAAGTAAGAAGACAACATCCACACCGCGAACGCGATATTAAACGCCGCATAAGAAACGATGACCCCGATCCTGGAGTCAACCAGATTCCCATCCCCATAAGGAATCATCGCCGCGAGCCGGAACAAGCCGACAACCAGCAAAATCGGCGACAACATCTGCGTCACCAGCAAAAACTGCGAATACAACCCCTTCCCGCGAAACGGAAACCTCGCCAACGCATAAGCCGCCGGCAAGCTCACCGCCAACGCCAACGCGGTCGACAGGAAGCTGATCACGCAGCTATTCCTCAGCGCCACGCCAAAATTAGCCGCAACCCACATATCGACAAAGTTGCTCCACTGCCAATGCACCGGCAACCACCGTGCCGGATACACAAAGATTTCGGAAGCCGGCTTCAAAGCAGTAAACAACATCACCGCAAACGGAAACAGCACCACCACAACCAGCGGCGACAGCGCGAGCCAGCACCACAGCGAGCGCTTCATCTTGACGCTGAGACTCATGACGGCTCTCCTTCTTTGGCGGGCTGCAGGCGCAGATAGGCGATCGAGAAAACAAACAGCATGACGAGCATGATCAGCGACACCGCAGCGGCTTCGCCGGGACGTCCCAGTCGGAAACCCAGCTCATAAAGATACGTGACAAGAATATGCGTGCCGTTGTCGGGGCCGCCTTGCGTCATCACCCAGATGATCGGAAAAGAATTGAACACGTAAATCACGTTCAGCAGAATCGCCATGTTGACGAACGGCCGCATCAGCGGCAGCGTCAGCTTGCGAAACTGCTGCCAGGCGCTGGCGCCGTCCATGCGCGCAGCTTCGTAGATATCGCCCGGTATCGACGACAAACCGCCAAGCAGAATCGTCACCGTAAAAGGAATCGAGACCAGAATGCCGACCGCGATCTCCACCGGAAACGCGAGCTCCGGTGTAGCGAGCCAATGAATCGGACCGCTGATGAATCCGAGCCGCTGCAACGTGACGTTGACCATGCCGTAGTCGTCGTTGAAAGCCCAGCGCCAGACCACGGCGGTCATCGTCAGCGAGACGGACCACGGCAGCATCACGATCGTGCGGGCGACGCCGCGTCCATAAAAATCCTGATTCAGCACCAGCGCGACCGGCACCGAAGTCAGCACCGTGCCGCCCACCACACAGACGGTCCAGACGATCGTCCGTTTGGCGGCGGCGAGGAATGCGGGGTCGCCGAAGATCGTGTAGAAGTTCTGCAAACCGGTGAAATCGCGAATCGCACCGAAGCGCGAGACTTCGTGCAGCGATTGCCACACGATGTTGAAAATCGGATAGCTGATGATGAATAGCGCCAACACCAGGCTCGGCGCAATCAGCAACCAGGGCGCTTGCAGGCGCGAAGAAGCGGAACGGCTCATGCGTGCTCGATCGTAGGACGCGCCGGCGTAAAAGCTGGCGCGGCGGGATGGGCCGGATAGTGCATTACGACCAAAACGCGCGCCGCCTTAGCAGCGGCAGCGCGCGTTCCGTGTTCAGCGAACTACGTCGAGATCAATGGCCGAGCGACTTGTTCGCTTGCGCCGCCGCTGCAGTCAACGCATCGGCGGGCTTCGCCTTGCCCAGGTAGATCGACTGCATTGCATCGGACACGGCCTTCGCGGTGTCTTCCCAACCGGTCACGGTCGGCGCGAAGTGGGCGGTCGGCAGCAGCGCGACGAAGGCCTTGGTGTCCGGATCGTTGAACGCCGGATCGGTCGCCTCAGCCTTGGTGGTCGGCAGGAAGCCTTCGGTGGTCGTGAACTCGACGCGCGGTTCCTTCGTGAACAGATAGTCGAGGAACTTCCAGGCCGACTTCTTCACCTTCGAGTTCTTGAACATCACGATCGAGTCCGTCACCGCATAGGTGGCGTGCGTCGTGCCCATCGGGATCGGATCGATGCCGTACTTCAGGTTCGGCGCCTCTTTCTTGATCTGCTTGGCGAGGAAGGGCGCGGAGATCATCATCGCGACGCGGCCCTGCTTGAACAGGTTCTGCACGTCTTCGCGGCTGAAGCCGGTGACGCCCGGTTGCGTCAGCCCCTGGTCGATCATGGTCTTGTACAGCGTGGCCGCCTTGATGCCGGCCGGCGAACTGAACGCTGCCTTGCCGTCCTTGCCGACCACGTCGCCGCCGTTGGTCCACAGCGCGTAGTAATAGTAGACGTCGGTTTCGATTTCCTTGCCTTGCAGACCGAAGCCGGCAATGCCCTGCGCCTTCAGTTTCTTCGACGCCTCGATCACGTCATTCCAGGTTTTCGGGCCGTCGGGATAACCGACCTTCGCGAGCAGGTCCTTGTTGTAGTAGAGCGCGCGCGCGGAAGCTGCAATCGGCAGGCCGTACACCTTGCCGTTGATCTCGCCCGGGGCGAGGAACGGGCCGATGAAGCGGCCCTTGAAGCTCGGGTCCATGTAGCTGTCGAGCGGTTCGGCGACGTCGTCCTTCACGAAGTCGAGCAGCCAGCGCGTGCCGACGATCGCCAGGTCGGCGTTGGCGCCGCCGGAAATGTCCGTTTGCAGCTTTTGTTGCAGCGTGTCCCAGTTCACGTCTTCGATCTTGATGGTCGTGCCGGGATTGGCCTTCTCGAAGTTTCGGGCCATCTTTTCGAAGTACGGCGCGGTGGCATCGCTGTAATGCGCGACGGTGACGCGGACCGTATCGGCGTGAGCCGCGACGGCGATACCTGCAAACGCGAGCGCCACGGCAACTTTGCCGAGCGCGAGGGAAGCACGGGCATGCAACGACATTTCTCTCTCTCCTGTGTCGATCGGAGTTAGCGCTTTAGCTGTCGACCAGAGTTAGCGCGTCAGCGCGTTACTCTGGTCCCATGCACAGCACTTACTCCGGTCCCATCCAACGATGGTGGGGGTGGTCTGCTGCCGTCGCCGGCCGCGTGGGTTGAATTGTTTGAAAAAATCCTACATGACGAAAAATAGCTTGTCACGTAGGGTCTGCGATATTTTTTTTCAGCCGGTTTTGTGCATAAGATGCTGTAAAGCAGGAGTATTTTGCACGACGCGAAGAAACGGATACCCAATTTTCGGGATGACTAGACAACTGCGTCGGTAACAGATTTGTAGGAAATTTACACGCCGGACCGGCTACGGCAATCAGCTTCAGGAACGAGGGCGGATATGAATCGCGTAGTGTTGGTAACCGGTGCTTGCGGTGGAATCGGCAGCGTGTTGTGCAAGCGCTTCGTGGAGCAGGGCGATACGGTGCTGGCGCTCGATATCGACGCGAACGCGCTCGGCGCTTTGACTTCACAGTCAGGTGACGCGCATGTCACACCGATCGCCGTCGATCTCGGCGACGCCGAAGCGGTTAAGCAAGCAGTTGCCGATGCGGTCAAGACACGCGGTCCGGTGGATGTGCTGGTCGCGAACGCGGGCGCAGCCGAAGGCCTGACGCTTGCCACGACGGACGCCGCCAGCTGGCAACGCGACATTCATCTGAATCTGAACGGCACGTATCACACGGTGGAAGCGGTGCGCGCGTCGATGATCGAACGGCAAAAGGGCGCGCTGGTGCTGATCGGCTCCGTGAACGGCATGGCCGCGCTCGGTCATCCGGCGTACAGCGCGGCGAAGGCCGGCCTCATCAGCTACACCAAGGCGCTGGCGCTCGAACTGGGCCGTTACGGCATTCGCGCAAACATCGTCTGTCCGGGCACCGTGAAGACGCAGGCGTGGCAGGCGCGGGTCGACAAGAATCCGCAGGTCTTCGAGGATCTGAAGAAGTGGTATCCGTTGCGCGACTTCGCCACGCCCGACGACATCGCCGACGCGGTGCTGTTTCTCGCGTCGCCGATGGCGCGCGTGATCACCGGCGTCGCGCTGCCGGTCGACGGCGGCTTGATGGCAGGCAACCGTCTGATGGCCGAAGAACTGACGCTCGAAACGCTTTGAACCGCTTTGAACAGGTCAACGCGGCGCGTGCTTCGCGTCGATGAAGCGCGACAACACGGCGGCACCACAGAATGACGATGAGGACAGCATGGCAGCAGTGCAACTGAGCGGCATCTTCAAACGCTACGGCGACACGCAGGTGGTGCACGGCATCGATCTGCACATCGACGACGGCGAGTTCGTCGTGCTGGTCGGCCCGTCGGGTTGCGGCAAGAGCACGTTGATGCGCATGGTGGCGGGTCTCGAAGAGATCAGTGGCGGCGATCTGATGATCGGCGGCACGCGTGCGAACAGCCTTGCGCCGCAGCAGCGCAATATCTCGATGGTGTTCCAGAGCTACGCGCTGTATCCGCATCTGTCCGTCTACGAAAACATCGCGTTCGGGCCGCGGATTCGCAAGGAGTCGTCGGCGAGCTTCAAGCCGCGGATCGAAGCCGCCGCGAAGATGCTGAATCTCGGCGGCTACCTGGATCGCTTGCCGCGTGCGCTGTCCGGCGGTCAGCGGCAGCGCGTGGCGATGGGCCGCGCGGTGGTGCGCGAGCCGTCGCTGTTTCTGTTCGACGAACCGCTATCGAATCTCGACGCGAAGCTGCGCGTGCAGATGCGCACGGAAATCAAGGCGCTGCATCAGCGTCTGAAGAATACGGTGATCTACGTCACGCACGATCAGATCGAAGCGATGACGATGGCCGACCGCATCGTCGTGATGAACGCGGGGCGCATCGAACAGATCGGCCGGCCACTGGAACTGTACGACCATCCGGCGAATCTGTTCGTTGCCAGTTTCCTCGGCTCGCCGTCGATGAATTTCGCCGAAGGCGTGCTGGTGAACCGAACGCAAGGACAAGGTCTCGCGTTGAAACTCGACGACGGTGGCGAGATTGTTCTGGAGGGCGCGCCGGCTTCGGCAATTGTCGGCGCCAAGGTGACGCTCGGCGTGCGGCCCGAACACATCGAGACGTTGGCGCAGACGCCGGACGCCGAAATGGAAGTCGAAGTGGTCGAGCCGACTGGCGCGGAGACCCACTTGTACGGGAAAATAGGCGGCAGCACGTGGTGCGTGACGACCCGCCAGCGCTCGAAGATCGAGCCGGGTCAGCGCGTGACGCTGCGCCTGCCGGCCGAACATATTCATCTGTTCGATACGGAGAGTGGACGCAGGCTTGTCTGAACCGCGTGTTGCCCGACTGAAGCTGATTGAAGCTGCGACGCGACGCGGATTCATTTAACCCTTAAGGAACACCGGGTGTCCGCACCGAACTTGATTCCCCACATTCGCGGCGCACTGGCCAACTTGCGGCCCGCCGAGCGCAAGGTCGCCGACATGGTGCTGAGCGACGTCGACTTCGCCATGCGCGCGAGCATCACCGAGCTTGCGCAGCGCGCGGATGTCTCCGAACCTTCGGTCACGCGCTTTTGCCGCGCGATCGGCGCGCATGGGCTGCGCGACTTCAAGATGCAACTGGCGCAGAGCGTGGCGGGCGGTTTGCCGTACGCGTCTACTGCGGTTGCGCGCGACGACGATGTGCAGACGCTGATGGACAAGGTCGGCGAAGCGGCCGTCGACGGTATCACGCATGCGCGCGGCGCCCTCGATCCCGCAGTGGTCGAAAGCGCGATTGCGGCGCTGGCGAGCGCGCGGCGGGTGTTTTTCTTCGGCGTTGGATCGGGCTCGGGGTTGGTCGCGCAAGACGCGGCGCTGCGGTTTTTACGGCTCGATATCGCCGCGACCGCTTTTACCGATGGTCATCTGCAACGCCTCTACGCCGGGCTGATGGAACCGGGTGACGTGGCCTTCGCGATTTCGCATGCGGGCCGCAGCGTCGAAGTGAACGAAAGCATCCAGATCGCCAAGGAGCGTGGCGCGACCACCATCGCGCTAACCAACGTGGGCTCGCGGCTCGCGTGGCTCGTCGATATTCCGTTGCTGCTGCGCGTGCCGAGCCAGATCGATCCGAATACGCCGGGCGTGTCGCGGCTCGTGCATCTTTGCATCATGGATGCGCTGGCGATCGGCGTCGCGCTTAAGCTTGGTCCGAAGACGCTCGAAAAGATGCGCCATGCGAAGGCGCGCTTGTCGCATGAGCCGGAGGCGGCGAGGGATTGAGCGAGATCGTCCGTTTCAGGAACCCCGCGATGAATGGCGGCTGGAGTGGGGAAAGGGCCTAGATGTTGTTCTCGTCTGAAAATGCTTCAGTAATAGCCTGCACGATTTGCGTACTCAACGCAGGCCGATCGTCGAGCAGCGGATAGCGCTTGCGCAAGTTGTTCGACACGCTATTGCCGTTCTGCCGGACGCTGCGAATGATGCTGTCCAGATCGTTGTCCGGCGCTTCGAGAAATTCCTTGATTGCACGCCGTGCTTTGTCGTTCGCGTGCAGAAAGCGCGCTTCGGCGCGCATTTCATGCGTTAGCGTCACGTCGATCACGTCGGCAAGATAGATGACGTGTGCGGTCAGATCAGGGTAGCGCCAAGCGGGCAGCGCATCGTCATAGGCGCGAAAGTGCAGGTTGTATTCGACACCGTCTTCTGCGATCTCGGTCTTACCGAACGTGTACTGGTCCGCATAGTGTTTCATCAACGGGCGCGAAAAACGTTCGAGCACTTTGTCGTAAGCGGCACGATCACGCGTGCTGTGAGTGATCGAGGCGGACACCGGCAAGATAATAGGTGCAGGCACCGCGCCGTCGCGACGCAGAATGTCATTGATCAGGAAGCGCGAAATGCGACCGTTGCCGTCGGCCATGGGGTGGACGTAGACGAAGCCGAACGACGCCGCTGCAGCGCGCACGATCGGCGCCCCCCCTGCCGTACGTTCCAGGAAGCGGCTAAGCCCTGCCAGTATCGTTTCGATTTGTTCCCAATGCGGTGCGATGTAGTCGACCACCGGTTGATAGCGGGCGATGTGTCCCACATACACCGGGGAGCGGCGGGTGCCGTAACGCAGGGCTGACTGCCCGAGGATGCCGCGTTGCAAGACGTCGAGCGTTTCAGCGTCGAACGGATTGGCATGCTGTCCGCATTCACTTTCCATGACCGCGGCAAAGCGGCGGATTCGATCCTCTTTGTCCTGTTCGTGTTCGATCAGAAAGCTCGCGCGGCTCTCTTTGACCGTCAGCCAGACGGCGCTGCGCAAGATCAGATCGATGCCATAGGCCGCTTCCAGTTCGGCAAGCGGGGCGGCAAGGTCGTAAGCTTCGGCGCGCTGAACCGCTTCGACTCGTCGAATCACCGGGCAAAAATCCCGATTGCCCGGCAGATTGTCGCGCACGCGCCAACGCGCGTTGTTGACCGGCGTGCCTACGATGAATTCCTCGGAATTCAACGCGTCGACATAGTTTCCCCGGGAGACGCCCGGCGCGTTTAGCGGCTCCGGCATCAACCACTCATAAAAGAAGCAGGCGCGGCGAGCGTACGCGCCGGTGGGTTCGCGGGCGATCCATGCCTCCATTTCATGGCGCACGGGTTGCAGCGCATAGAGCCGTGCGAGGAATTCCAGATGAATGCCCTCGTGCCGGAAGGCGAAAGTCAGGTTATCGGTCAGGCTGGCGGCCGGGCGATAAGGCTCGGGGTAAACCTCGCGGCGGATGTCGCCGTCGGTGGACGTTGAGCGAGTCCGGCCGATTTCGCTCTGAACGGCGAACGGGTGGACCGGTACGACGCCGTACGTGTTGGATAGCCATTGATAACCGATCTGCGGCATGATTTTCGATCCGGGGTGGCTGGGACGCGCGCGAGGACACGTTGTTTTGCTCAGTTTCGCTCAGTTTCGATTACTCGGCACGCAAAACGATTATAAAACGTATGTTTTTTAAAAAAACGATTATACGGCGTCTGCGCATCGTTTCGATTATTCGGCTCGCAAAACGATTACAAAGTGGTGGTTTTTGGAAAAAACGATTACTTGTCCCCGGTTGAGGCGGCTTTTTTAGGTCCCGGCCGCCACCGCCATCCACCCGAACCGCCGCGACAACCTCAACGCCGCCGCGCGCAGCGTCTGTGCCGGCCCGCCCGCCAGCTCGCTATCGAAGCTGCCGGTCGGCCCCATCAACGCCAGCACCAGACAGATGCTGCCGGTATGGTCCAGCACCGGCGCAGCCAATGTATTGATGCCCGGAACCGGCCGGCTCAATGCGGTATCGATGCCGTCCGCGCGGATTTGCGCGAGGCGCTGAGCGTAGGATTTTGTCAGCTGCGGCAGCGATGGCGCAGCGTTTTTGCCGCCTGCGGTCGTTGTCGGAACCTCAGCCGCCGTCACCGTCGCCGCCGCCTTCCCTGCAAAAATCTCTGTCTTGTCCGCTCCCGCCAGCCGCAAGTGATCCTGCGCCAGCAAGCCATTGCGCACGTCGTCCGCGACGTAAGCAGAAAACACGCGGCCGATCGCCGTGTTCACCAGCGACATCACCGTGCCGACCCGCAAGCTCACGTGCAGCGGCCGCGTCGATTCTTCCAGACGCACGACGGTCGGCCCGAGCGGCCCGAGCACCGCCATCGCGACGCTCATTCCCGTCGACGCGGCCAGTTCGACCACTTCCGGTTCGGCTTCGCGCGCCGGCGATAAGCGTTGCAAGCCGATCAAGCCAAGCTCCAGCGCGAGCGGACCGGCTTCGAAACAACCCGACGCGTCGCGATTGAGCAAACCGATCTTCAGCAGGCTGACCAGATGCGGAAAGGCCTTGGCAGGCGGCATGCCCGCGGCGGCCGCCAGATCGCGCAACGTCAATGGCCTAGCCGCCGCGACCAGCGCGGCGAGCAATTCGCCGGTGCTGTCGAGCGACTGGATGCCGCGCTGCGGTTTCACATCGGCGAAGACGCCGTTCGAGGTGTCGGGAGCGTCGGTCACGATGCGGACGAAGCGAGCAGGGAAGGTGTCGCGGCGAGTTCGGCGCGGATGTCTCGAGCCGCGGCGAGCAGCGCCCGCGCGATCGGGCCGTCGGCGGCCACGTCGATCGCACCGGTCGAGCCGATGACCGTCAGTGCGAGGCATAGCCGGCCGTCGGCATCGAGCACCGGCGCGCTCAGGCTGCTGATTCCCGGGCTCGGCACGTCGACGCTGCACTCGAGCCCGTGTGCGCGGATCCCGGCAAGCGCCGCTTCGAACGCTGCACGCTCGCCGGGTGGCGTCATCGGGTTATCGGCGGCGCCGGACTGGTTCGCCCACATGCCGTCCAGCGTCGCGCGCGGCAGATAAGCGCAAAACACACGTCCGGTGGACGTGGCAGGCAGAGACATCACCGTGCCCACATGCAGATTCACGTGCAACGGAAAGCCCGCGTGCTCGTATCGAACGATGGTCGGCCCCTGCGGCCCGGCAATGCAGATCGCAACGCTGAAACCAATCGCCTCGGCCAACGCGGCCACGCGCGGTACGGCGGCGCGGAACGCCGGCTGGTTTTCCAGATGCAGCAAGCCGAGGCGTAGCGACAGGGGGCCCGGTTCGTAGCGGCCGGAAAGCGCGTCGCGCTTGATCAGACCCAGCCGGCTCAGGCTCACCAAATAGGCATGCGCCTGTCCCGGCGCGATTTGCGCACTGACGGCGAGATCGGACAGCGCCAGTGGCGTGCGCGCCTGCGCGAGCGCCAGCAGCACGCGGCCGCCCACTTCGACACTCTGAATGCCGCGTTGGGTCTTGCCACCGTCCGCCGGTTCGCCGCCGGTGGCGGCTTTGGCCTTGCCCGCGCCCGATTTTGCTGCTTTGCTCACACCCGTGCCCGTTCGTAAAAAGGGTTCATGTTAAACGAAGGCCGGCGCCTCCTTGTCATCATCTTAGGCGCTTTGAAATTTGCGTATAGCGATACATTTCGCTATTGACAAATAATCTGGCCGGGCCATAAGATGCATTCACCCCGACATACCGGTGCAGTCACAGAGTCAAATCGGGGCGAGACAAGCCTTCAACACAGTCAGCCTGCGCAGCCAGGCGCGCGCAGCCGGCCGTCTCGCCTCACGTCCAACTTTTGAGGGAGACAAGCATGGCAAAGGCATTCGCATCCCAGGCCGACCTGGAAGTCAAAAAAGTCACGTGGACGCAGCTGTCGGAGAACGCCTATGCGTACACCGCCGAAGGCGATCCGAACTCGGGCGTGATCATCGGCGACGACGGCGTGCTGATCGTCGACACCACCGCCACGCCGGCCATGGCGCAAGACCTCATCGCAAAGATTCGCAGCGTCACTGACAAGCCGATCAAGTACGTCGTGCTGTCGCACTACCACGCGGTGCGCGTGCTCGGCGCGTCGGCGTATTTCGCGGAAGGCGCGCAGCAGGTGATCGCGAGCCGCGGCACGTACGAGATGATCGTCGAGCGCGGCGAAGCGGACATGAAGTCGGAAATCGAACGCTTCCCGCGTCTGTTCGCCGGTGTCGAAACGGTGCCGGGCCTGACGTGGCCGAGCCTCGTGTTCGAAAAGGAAATGACGCTGTTCCTCGGCAAGCTCGAAGTGCGCATCGCGCATCTGGGCGCGGGCCATACGAAGGGCGACACGGTGGTGTGGCTGCCGTCGCAGAAGGTGCTGTTCTCCGGCGACCTGGTCGAGTACGACGCGGCGTGTTATTGCGGCGACGCGCAACTCGAACAATGGCCGGCCACGCTCGAAGCGCTGCGCGCGCTGAACGCCGAGAAGCTCGTGCCGGGCCGCGGTCCTGCATTGACCACGCCGGAAGACGTTAACAAGGGCCTCGACTACACCAAGGACTTCGTCACCACGCTGCTGCAACAGGGCCGCGAAGCCGTCGAACAGAAGCTCGATCTGAAGGCCGCGATGGCGCACACGCGCAAGGCGATGGACCCGAAGTTCGGCCACGTGTTCATCTACGAGCACTGCCTGCCGTTCGATGTCTCGCGTGCGTTCGACGAAGCGAGCGGCATCACGCATCCGCGCATCTGGACCGCGCAGCGTGACAAGGAAATGTGGGACGCGCTGCAAGCCTGATCAGAAAAAAGCGTACCGCAGAGCAGAGATGGACGGAGACACAAGATGAGCATCGACTACCAGACGCTGTCGTTCGAATATAAGCCGTGCCGGGAACAGCGCGAACCAGGCGGCGCGGAGCAGGCGGCCTATCCCGTGATCGTGGTCGGCGCGGGCCCGGTGGGCCTCGCTACCGCGATCGATGTCGCGCAGCACGGCGTGCCGGTCGTGCTGGTCGACGATGACTGTTCGTTGTCGACCGGTTCGCGGGCGATCTGCTTTTCGAAGCGCTCGCTCGATATCTTCGACCGGCTCGGCTGTGGGCAGCGGATGGTGGACAAGGGCATCAGCTGGAATGTCGGCAAGGTGTTCCTGAAAGATGAACTGGTGTACACGTTCAATCTCCAGCCGGAAGCGGGCCATCACCGGCCCGCGTTCATCAACCTGCAGCAGTACTACGTCGAAGGCTTCCTGCTCGAACGCGCGCAGGCCTTGCCTAATATCGAGATCCGCTGGAAGAGCAAGGTAGTCGGCGTGCAGCAGAACGGCGCGCCGGGCACCGAGGACGCAAGCGTCATGCTGACGGTGGAGACGCCCAACGGTTCGTATCCGTTGCGCGGCCGTTATGTGGTGGCCGCCGACGGCTCGCGCAGTCCGATTCGCAATCTGATGGGACTCGACAGCAAGGGCGTCACGTTCAAGGACCGCTTCCTGATCGCCGACGTGAAAATGGAAGCGGACTTCCCGACCGAGCGCTGGTTCTGGTTCGATCCGCCGTTTCATCCGAATCAGTCGGTGCTGTTGCATCGTCAGCCGGATAACGTGTGGCGGATCGATTTTCAGTTGGGCTGGGATGCCGATCCTGTGCTGGAAAAAACGCCGGAACGGGTGATTCCGCGCGTGCGCGCCTTGCTTGGACCTGACGCGAAGTTCGAACTGGAATGGGTCAGCGTCTATACGTTTTCGTGTCTGCGGATGGACAGCTTCCGGCACGGCAACGTGCTGTTCGCGGGCGATTCGGCGCATGGCGTGTCGCCGTTCGGCGCGCGCGGCGCGAACAGCGGCGTGCAGGACGCCGAAAATCTCGCATGGAAACTGGCGATGGTGCTCGCCGGCAAAGCGTCCGACGTATTGCTCGATACCTACGCCAGCGAGCGCGAATTCGCCGCCGACGAAAACATCCGCAATTCCACGCGCTCGACCGATTTCATCACGCCGAAGAGCCCCGTGAGCCGCGTGTTCCGCGACGCTGTGCTGAAGCTCTCGCGCAAGCACGCGTTTGCACGGCAGTTGACGAATAGCGGCCGCTTGTCGGTGCCGGCGGTGCTGCGTGATTCTCCGCTGAATACAGCGGACAGCGACTGCTTTGAAGGCCCGATGGTGCCGGGCGCGCCGTGCGTCGATGCGCCGGTACTGGCAGCAGGGCAACCGGCATGGCTGTTGCCGCAACTCGGCGAGCAATTCACCGGCATGTTGTTCTGCGGCTCGCAAGCTGTGGATTCAGCGGCGCTGGCTGCGTTGGACACATTGCGCGCCGGACCGATTCCGCTGAATCTCGTCGTCGTCACGAATGGCGATGCGCGGGCGGCGGTGGCTCAGGGCGCGAACGTCGTGCACGACGCCGAAGGCCTTGCAACGGCGCGCTACGACGCGACGCCCGGTACGTTCTATCTGATTCGTCCGGACCAGCATGTCTGTGCGCGTTGGCGGCAATTCGATGCGAGTGCGGTGGAAGATGCATTGAAGCGGGCATTGTGCGTCGAAGGCACGGCCTGAACGCGCGATGGGCCTCAGGCCACCCGCCACCCACCGCGCATCGGCAAAAAAATAGCAGGAGACAGTCATGACATTGAACACGCAACCCAATCTCGCCCGCCCCGACGATTTCTACGAGGCGCTGATCGACATGCATCGCGATCTGGACGACGCGCAAAGCCAGTCCGCCAATGCGCAACTGATTCTGCTGCTCGCCAACCATATCGGCGATCACGCGACGTTGGTCGAAGCAATCCGGTACGCCCGTGAAGGCGCGGCCGACGCCCCGGCTCGCGGCGGCGCGGCGCACCAACACCGCCGCATACCGTTCCAGTAGAAAAAAACGCGGCGCATCAGACGCCGGACCCATCGGGTCCGTTGGACCCTCACGTTTGGAGAAAACCGATGAGCCAATCTTTCGTCCCCGCGCTCGAACCGGGTGCATCTACCGCCGTGCAAGACGACCTGCTGTATCGCAAGGTCTCGCTGCGGATCATTCCGTTTCTGTTCCTGTGCTACGTGGTGTCGTTTCTCGACCGCATCAATATCGGCTTCGCGCAGTTGCAGATGAAGCACGACCTCGGTTTCAGCGACGCGATGTACGGTCTCGGCGCAGCGGTCTTCTACGTCGGCTACGTGCTGTGCGAAGTGCCGAGCAATCTGTTGCTCGCGCGCTTCGGCGCACGCCGTACCTTCACGCGGATCATGCTGCTTTGGGGTATCGCATCGGTCGGCATGATGCTGGTGTCGAAGCCCACGCACTTCTACCTGTTGCGCTTCATGCTCGGCGTGTTCGAAGCGGGTTTCTTTCCCGGCATCGTGCTGTATCTGACCTACTGGTATCCGGCGCGGCGGCGCGCGGCGGTGCTGTCGATTTTCTTTGCGGGCGTCGCGGTGGCGGGGGTGCTCGGTGGTCTCGTGTCCGGCTGGATCATGCGCGACATGGGCGGCGTGATGGGGCTATTCGGCTGGCAGTGGATGTTCGTGATCGAAGGCGCACCGGCCATCGTGCTCGGTCTGCTCGCCGCGTTTTATCTGGTCGACGGGCCGCAGCATGCAAAGTGGCTCGACGCAGCCGAGAAAGCGCAACTGATTGCGCAGCGCGATGAGGACCGCCGTCCATCGACGGACGCGCATTCGTCGCGCGCTTTCATGCACGCACTGCGCAATCCCCGGGTCTATCTGTTCGCGTTCATCTATTTCTCGCTGACCTGCGCATCGCTGACGCTGAATTTCTGGATGCCGCTGATGATTCGCGACTTCGGCATTCACGACGTGCTGGCGATCAGTCTTTATACGGTGATTCCGAACGCCGTCGGCGCGGTGGGTCTGATTCTGATTGCGCGCCACTCGGATCGTCGCGGCGAACGCCGCCGGCATTTTGCGGTTTGCACGATTGGCGGCGGCATCGCGCTTTCGCTATTGACGCTGCATCTGAGCAGTTTCCCGGCCATGCTCGCGATTCTGTCGCTGGCCGCCGTGCTGATCTTCGCGGCGCTGCCGATTTTCTGGACCGTGCCGTCGGGCTATCTGTCGGGTACGGCCGCGGCGGCCGGGATTGCACTGATCAGCAGCATCGGTATCACGAGCGGAATCGTCAGCCCGTGGGTGATCGGCCAGATCAAGACGCATACCGGCAGCATGGACAATGCGTTGTATCTGCTGACCGCGCTGCTGTTCGTCAGCGGTGTCGCGTTGCTGCTCGGCGTGCCTGAAGAAACCAGGGGTGTCTAAAAGATCGAACGGGTTTCGACGTCATATCGGGTACAGTCGCGCTATTGTCTTGCGACCTCACGTGTGACGCCTGAATTCAGCAATGCATTTCGTCGAACCCGTTCCCTTACCGCATGAAGGCCCGTCCGACATTTCGTTGTGGCGGGTCGATTTCGCTTTCGATGCGTCGTTGGACGACGTCGCCTTCGCGCCGCTCAGCGACGACGAGCGCGCCAGAGCACGAGCTTTTCGCCGTCACGAGGACGCGCTTCGTTTCGCGACGGTGCGCGTGGCGCTGCGTGCGCAACTCGCGCGGCATCTTGGCGTCGCGGCGCACGCCGTGCGCTTCACGTTCGATGCAAGCCACCGTCCCTATATTGCCGATTCCGGCACATTCGATTTCAACGTGTCGCATGCGGGCGCGCATGGACTTATCGCGATGTCGCCTTGCCGGCGTGTCGGCGTCGATATCGAACAGCACAGCGACGCATTCGATTGGCGCACGATTGCGTCGTTGACGCTCGATGAAAGCGAAGCGGCGTGGATCGAGCGCCTGGACGCCGCGCAGCAAATCGCCGCGTTTTACGATGCCTGGGTCGCTAAAGAAGCGCTCGTTAAGACAACCGGTGCAGGCATCGCACGCGGTTTGCAGCATCTGACGGTGCAGCCGCGCGACAGTGCACAGGTGACGCTGCGCAATCATATCCCGGACGACATGCGCGACATTGCAGCGCGCTGGATTGCTGCGCCGGAAGATTATGCCGCATGTGTGGCGTGGTCGGTCTCAGCGTTCGCGCGATAAACCGGCGCGACCTGAGGAATCTACACGCCTGCGCCAAAAACCAAAGCCTTCGCCCAGCCAAACGCCTGCACCTGCGCAGAGGCAGTTGCGCGGCGCCCGAGTCCGCGCGATGTGTCACACCTGCTCGTCGGACGGCGGTGTTGATGGATTGATCCGTGCGCCGCGGGATCTTTCTTAAAGCGCGTTGCTTCTCGGCGGCAACGCGTCTGCTTCCGCCTGCGCGCCCGTCAGCAGGTCGGCTTCCGGATAAGTGATCCTCACGGGCGGCACGAACCACGCGAGGCACAGACCGATCAGTGCAGCCGCGCCCGCCACCAGAATGCCGATATGAATCGACTGCACCAGCGCGTCGCGCGCGGAATTCATCATTGCATCGCCGGCATGGCCGGCACTCACCAGACGATTGATCAACGCCGCCTGTTCCGCGCGGTCCACTAGCAACTCCGGGCTCGCGAACGATTTGAACCACTGCGTCGCCTGATACGAATCCAGCGATCGATGCACGCCGCGCGTGTACAGATGCCCGAGCAACGCCCCCGTCGTCACGGTTCCAAGCATGCCGCCGAACGTACGTAGCGATTGCAGCAGTGCGGTGGCTGCGCCAAGATGGTCGCGCGCGACGATTTGTTGTGAACAGATCGTCAGGCTAGTCGCCACCAGACCGAGTCCGAGTCCGCTAATACCCATGCACGACATCCAGATCAGATGTGGCTCGTTGCCCTTGAGAGCGACCACGCTCAAACACGCGAGCGCGGATAGTGCGAAGCCGGCGTACATGATCGCATTCGCGCGACGGATTCGTGTGACGATACGATTGTTCACCACGCTGCCGATGGTCGTGCCGAGCAGCAACGGCGTGATCAGCATGCCCGAGTCGTGCGCGGACATGGCATAGCCGCCCTGAAACAGCAGCGGCACATAAAACACCAGCGAAAACAGTGCAAAACCGCCGAGCACAGACATTGCCAGCAGCGGGGAGAGCTTGCGATCCATCAGGATGTCCACTGGAATGATCGGGTAGCCGATGCGTCGCTCCCATAACCAGAGCGTCAGCCCGCAGATCGCCGCCACCGCGCTCAACACCACAGTCATCGTGCTGACGCCTTGCCTTGGAAATAACTCGATCAGCAATTGCAGCGAACCGAATGTGACGGCGAGTACGCATGCGCCGAGCCAGTCGAGCCGCACTGGGCCGCTACGCCGCAAGTGACGCAGCGGCGGCAGAAAGCGCTGCACGAACAGCAGCGACACCAGACCGACCGGCACGTTGACGAAGAACACCAGCCGCCAGCCGCTGTATTGCGTCAGCATGCCGCCGAGCGTCGGGCCGACCATATTGGCGACGCCGAACGCGGACGTCACGAACACCAGCCAGCGCAGTCGCAGCCTCGGATTGGGGAACAGATCGGCGACGGTGGCGAATACCGTGCCGATCAGAATGCCGCCGCCGATGCCTTGCACGCCGCGCGCGATCACAAGGAACAGCATGCTGGTGGCGACCCCGCACAGCACCGACGCACAGGTGAACAGCACGATGGCGGCGATCAGAAACGGCTTGCGGCCGAACAGATCGCCGAGGCGTCCGAAGATCGGAATCGTGATCACAGACGCCAGCATGTACGACGTCGCGACCCACGCGTACAGGTCGAAGCCCTTCAGATCCGCGACGATGCGCGGCAGCGCGGTGCCGACGATGGTCTGGTCGAGCGCGACCAGCATCGCCACGAACGCGATGCCGAGCATTGCCAGCAGCGATTCGCGAAACGGCAGCAACTGTCCGTTGGGAAGCGGCGTAGCGCGATCCGGTGTCATGACATGCTCCACAGAAAGTGAAGGCGGACGTATTGGTATGTTTATTGGCGAGCTGCCTGATCTGCGGCCAATACAGCACCCAGGTCTTCGTCCGTCATTGCCGGTGAGATGGTCATCGACAACAGATCGCCCCATTCGAGCGCCATTGTCGCGAGCGGGCGCGTATCGTCCGCTTCGACGATCGCGACGCCATGCAACCCGCCCGTTGCGTGCCAGCGCCCGAGCAATTTGACGCCTTCCGGTGGCTTGCCGCCGGTTTTCATGAAGCGCTCAATCACGGGCAGTTCCGCCGACGGCAGTCCATTCCATTGCACGATGAATTTCATTGCGGATCTCCAATGTGAATTGGCGATGCCGGCTCGTGGCGGGCTGCCATCGCAAGCGTTGCGCGGCGCTTATGTATGACGCGTGTCGCGACACTTCTGCGCCAGCACGCCGCAAGCAGAACAGTGTGCGCTGTTCGCGAGCGTCATAAGACCACGTGGCGTCTTAACCATCATAGTTGACGGGGCGGCGGCCATCGTCGACGCACGCGGACATTCAATAGGCCTATTAAATAATGACCCCTCCGCGAAAAAAGCGTGGAGAGGTCATTTGTTTCCAATTACGGGCGTCTCGCGCGTCCTACAGGAAGGATCCTTTGATACGGCCTTCGAAAATGGCGGTGTTGATGTCTCAGTTATCGACGTGGCCTTGGGCGCCATTGTCGACACTGACGACGGCGGAGCGGGCGCCGCGCAGATGCTTCATCTGGCACGGAACAAACGCAAACGGCACGCGCATCGAGCGCGTGCCGTTCATGCGAACGTCGGAGCCGGAGTCTAGCCGCGCGACGGTTTGCGCGGTGCAGCCGCGTCGGCGATGGCCTGGTGCACTGCGGGAAAACCCGGTGGAAACTCGACGATGCGCGGTGAGCCTGGCGCCGGTTGCGCGGCAAAACTCGAGCGCGCACCGATGCGGGCTCCGCCGACAATGGCAGCCATGGCCTGACGGTCAAGTTCGGCGCTGTCGGTGAGGTCCTTGATGACGAGCTTTGCCATGGCGGCTCCAGAGAAGAAGGCGAGTCGGCCGCCGCTTCGCTTCGATGGAGCGATAGTTCGGCGGCCGACCGGGTTGACTCGCGAAGGTATGCTGAGGTCTCCTCGCACTTACCAGTATAGGAAATCTGCTTGCGGCCCGCCTGCTGCATATCAACAATCAGCAGTAGAGAAGCCCCCGGTCTTTCGGGGCGAAGCGCGCGATTCGCGGATGACGGCGCGGGCCCAACAGGGTGCCGCATGCTGTTGGATATCTCGCGACACCGCTATGGCGTGTCCGCAGCGGGGCAATCCTGGTTTGCGAAAGCGTGGGTCCGGGGCTAGTATCGAAGCGGCACATGTAACTGGTTACGACAGGTTTTTTACTCCGACTGGCTCCGGTCGCATCCGACCCGGTCCAACGGCAGCGGCGGCGCTTCGCAAAAATGGCTAGCCTTGCGCATGTGATTCGCGACTTTCAGAGCGGCGAGCTGTCACGCGACGAGTTCGTTGCTCAGCTCGACAGCACGTTGACGACCGAAGGGCTCGGTCCGACGCAGCTGCTGGAGGTGCTCGGCACGGCACATCGCAAAACACCCCTGCCCGACGATCTGTACGCGGAAGTGCGGCGGCGGATCGAACAGTTGCGTGTCTCCAACGTGGCGGCGGGCGGCGAGGAAACCGGGCTGCAGACGACGATCGAGATTCCGTCCGAGTCGTCTGCGCGTTCCGCGAGCGCGTCGAATTCATCGAACGCCGCAAGCGCGGCAGGTGGGATCAACCCCCTGGGGCACGACCAGGTCAAAGGCACCGGCGACACGTTGAATAACCGCTTCGTTCTCGAGGAATGTCTGGGCGTCGGCGGGATGGGCACGGTGTACAAGGCGCTCGATCTGCGCAAGCTCGAAGCTTCGGATCGCAAGCCGTATCTCGCGATCAAGGTGCTCAACCTGCAGTTCCGCGGCAACCCGAACTCGCTCGTCGCGCTGCAACGCGAGGCGCGCAAGGCGCAGGTGCTGGCGCATCGCAACATCATTACGGTGTACGACTTCGACCGCGATGGGCCGATCGTCTACCTGACGATGGAGTATCTGACCGGCAAGCCGTTGAGCCAGCTGCTGCGCACGCCCGGCTACAAAGGCATGCCGGTGCGCGCCGCGCTGCCGATCGTGCGCGGCATGTGCAACGCGCTCGCCTACGCGCACGAACGCGGCTTCGTGCATTGCGATTTCAAACCCGCCAACGTGTTCCTGACGACCAGCGCGGAAGTGAAGGTGATCGACTTCGGCATCGCGCGCGTCTTCCAGCGGCCGGAGGAGGAGACCGACGCAACCGTCTTCGATCCAGGCAGCCTCGGCGCGTTGACGCCCGCATACGCGAGTCCGGAAATGCTGGAACATCTCGAGCCGGACCCGCGCGACGATATCTATGCGCTCGGCTGCATCACCTACGAGCTGTTGACCGGCCACCACCCCTTCGATCGACTGTCGGCGACGCAGGCGCGCAGTGCGGATTTCAAACCGCAGCGGCCCGCCAACCTCGACGCGAAACAGTGGCGCGCGTTGCGCGCGGCGCTTTCGTTCGATCGCAACACGCGCATGCCGAGCGTGACGCGCTTCATCGCGGAGTTCGACAACGAAGCGCGCGCCGAGAAGTCGGGGATGTGGGTGAAGGTGGGCTTCGCGAGTCTGGCTGTGTTGTGCACGGCGGTCGTCGGTGTATTTGCGTTCCGGTCGTCGCAGGACCGGCAGGGCGAGGCGCCGGCGGTAACGGCGGGTTCGCAGACTTTAGCGGATCAGGCGGCTTCGGTAGCGCCGCCTGTTTCGACGACAACGGTGGCGAGCGCGCCTGAGCCACCGTCAACCGCTGGGTCGTCCGTCGCGCAAGCCCCGCCCGCGCCTAGGCCGGCGCTTACGTTAGCCGCGCTGGCGCCGGTGCTGGCGCAGGTTCCATGTTCGGCGCTGGCCGGTTCGGCACACGACCACGCATTGACGGTGCGCGGCTACGTCTCGCAACGCTACGGCGCCGCACGTCTGAAGGACACTCTGGCCGCACTGCCGGGCGTCGACACGCTCGCATTCGAAGTCGAGCCGATCGCCGACGACAAATGCGACACGATCAAAGCGCTCGCTCCGTACTGGTCCCGCAACTGGCAAGGCGGCCACGTCGCGGCGCTGCATGTGCGCCCGCCTGGCGGCCAGTTGAGCGAAGGCGATCCGCTTGTCGTCGACGTGACGACGCCCGCTTACGACTCGTACGTAAACCTCGACTACTACCAGCTCGACGGCAGCGTCGTGCATATGGTGCCGAGCCCGCGCGCCAAGGACAATCAGGCGCCGCCGCGCTACGCCGCGACGATCGGCAGCGCGGGCGACTGGATCATTTCGAAGCCGTTCGGATCGGAGATGGTGGTGTTGCTGATTACGCCGGCGCCGCTATTCGACAAGCCGCGTCCGGAGAGTGAAGCGCGCGCCGACTATCTGCGCGCGCTCGACACGCGTCTTGCGCAAATCGCCGGCAAGTACGGTCAGGACCGCATCGTCGCCGATTTTGCGCAGATCACGACGAAGCCGCGCACGCCCTGACGCGTGCGCAAGCGCATTCGCGGCACCTGGATCACTGGAGTTCCTTGACGACCCTGAAGCCGTCCTGCGACTGGCGAACGCCGGCACTGTATTTGAAGCGCGTCGCGCTGAGCATGTAATTCGCGCCTTCGCGCCACGAGCCGCCACGAATCACGCGCATCTCGCAGCCTGGCGTGTCCCACGCGCGGCCGTCTGCGGGTGCGTTCTGGTACGAGTTGTGCCAGCAATCGCCGACCCACTCCCAGACGCCGCCGTTCATGTCGTACAGGCCGAGCGGATTCGGCGCGAACGAGCCGACGCTCTCAGGGCCTTCCTTATGCCAGGGTTCGCCGCAATCCTTGCAATTGGCGTTGCCCTTGCGCATCTGATCGCCCCACCAGTATTGCGTGGCGGTGCCGCCGCGATCCGCGTATTCCCATTCTGCCTCGGTCGGCAAGCGATAGGTTTTGCCCGTCACCTTGCTGAGCCATCTCACATACTGCTGCGCGTCGTCCCAGCTGAGGTCGCGTGCCGGCGCGTTTTTTACGGAATTGGTTTCGGGCGTCAGCTTTTGACAGGCGTTGGCGTTGGCGCACGCGTTCCATTGCTCGACTGTCACCGCGTATTTACCGATCGCAAACGGCGCGCCGATGGTCACGTGATGGACGGGTTTTTCGGAGGGATCGTCGGTGTTGCTGCCCATCGAGAACGAGCCCGCCGGCACGGGAATCATGATTGGACAGGTGGCGCAATCGCGGCTCTCGTTGGCGTTGGCTGGGCGTGCTGCGGGTTTTTGCGCGGCTGTTGGCGCGGTTATCGGCGCGCTCGAGGATGCGGGAGCAGGCGCAACGGGTGTTGGCGTGGCCGCTGCGCGCGGGTGTTCCGGCGGCGCTGCGCTGGCAGGCGCGGCGGCCCGCAACCGGTCGATGCGCGCATGGGCGAGCGCGGCAAAGCGGCCATTCGGATAGGCCTTCAGATAGGCTTCGTAGTCGCTCGGGTAGTTGCTGTCCTTGATCGAATTCCAGAAGGTGATTTCGTATTGCTCGCTACTGTCCTTCGGCAGGATGCCGCGGCTATGCAACGCGACAACCGGTTCAACGCGTGTGGCGGCCGTGAGTTGCGCGGCTGCGACGCTGAACGAAGGCACGGTCAAACGAAAAGCCCTGGACAACGATGAAACCATCCACGGGCTTTGCTCACCGCCGGTGTCCTCGCGAACTTCTGCCGCTATGCGTTGAAACAGGCCGTCAAGATCCTGCGACGGGGTGTCGGCAAGGGCACGCAGCAATGCGCTCGTATACACGCCGTGACGCACGCCGTCCGCTGCAAAACCGCCCGGCGCGGTTGCGTAAGCGAGCAGCGTATTGCGGGGAAGCGCATATGCGTCGGGCGTTGCACGGGCCGCGAACGGATTGTTCAGGCACGCATCGAGGATCACGAGATTCAACGGATCGGCGCGCGGCGCGCGCATCGCTTGCAACACGGTGCGCAAGTCGACACCTTCGCCAGTCAGCCGCGCCGGTGAGCGCACGTCGATGCCGGCCGGGATCAGCAGCGTCTGCCCGCCGACTTGCATGCCATGTCCCGCGAAATAGAAGAGCCCGATGCCGCCGGCTTGCAAACGTTGACGGAATTCGGCGACTGCCTGTTGCATCTGTGGCGGTGTCGCGTCGATACGCATGACGACGTCGAAGCCGAGCGAGCGCAGTTGGTCGCGTAGCGCGAGCGCATCGCGTGGCGCGTTCTCACGAAGCGGTTCTGTGCCGTTGCCATACCCGCCGTTGCCGATCACGAGCGCAATACGCCGAGGATGGTCGTTGTCCATCCGTTCGGCCGTCACTGCCGCGACGCCGGCCTGCGCGCCGTCACGCTGCGCTGCGGCATAGGCTCCGCCCCAATACGCCTGAATTGCCCCGGCCATGCACACCAGCAGGAATATTCGCCACATATTCAAATCCTGTTTGTTCCGGACAGAACATAGGTATTCGACAACCGCCGCGCCGGCAGCGGCAGTTGGAGCGCATCGCACGGTGCATCGACGCCGCTGCCGGCCATTCATCGACAAGCTATGAACAACGATAGCACGCGATTTGCGGGTCACAACCGTCCGTATGTCGTCTTAAGGTTAACGAGCGTGTCGTTTCTTTTTGGCAAGTTACGTCCTAAGCTAAATCACCAGATAACGCAGCACGGCCTTTGCATGCCGCGGCCGTCCGACCACGCGCGCGCCCGCAAAACCAGCCGGAGCGCGCGGCCCGCGCCTCGTGCAACAAAGGCGTCCGGGCCACGCTTCGGGAGAGTGCGCAATGCAAATAACCTTCACACCGGGCGTGCTCAACACACGGCATCGGGCGCGCGCGCGGTCCTCCGTTCTCTGCACGGCGCTTTGTACCGCGCTTTTCACCATGCTCGGCGTCGCGTCGCTGTCCGGTTCCGCACTCGCTGAGCAAACCGCTTCCTCGCCGGGCGCCGAGGAGTACATCATCTGGCCGCCGGACGGCGCGGTGATTCACGGCGGCAAGCTGTGGGTGCGCATGGGCTTGCGCAACATGGGCGTGTGTCCGAAGGGCGTCGTTTTCCCCAATACCGGGCATCATCATCTGCTGATCGACACCGATCTGCCGCCGCTCGACCAGGAAATTCCGTCGGACCGCAATCACCTGCACTTCGGCGCCGGCGAGACGGATGCGCGCGTCGAGTTGCCGCCCGGTAAGCACACGTTGCAGCTTCTTCTCGGCGACCACAACCACGTGCCGCACGTGCCGCCCGTGTATTCGAAGAAGATCACCATCAACGTGCAATAAGATTCGCGCGACCCGTTCGTTCAACGCGGGTCCGTCAGGACGGAGAGCCTTCCATGTACAAGAACATCGCTATCGTGGCGCTTGTGACACTGGCTGCACTGGCCTCGCCGAACCTCGTCCTGGGCGGCACGACGCCCGCGCCGGCCGGCGCACATGCGTATATCGGGTATCCGAACGACGGTCAGGTGGTGCCCGCCAACAAGCCTTTTCGAGTGTGGTTCGGCTTGCGCTTCATGGGTGTGGCGCCCAAAGGCGTCAAGTATCCGAACACCGGACACCACCACCTTCTGATCGATACCGATCTGCCGCCGATGGACCAGGAAATTCCATCCGACCGCAACCATCTGCATTTCGGCGCGGGCGAAACGGAAACGATGATTCAACTGCCGCCCGGCAAGCACACGTTGCAGTTGCTGATGGGCGATTCCATGCACATTCCGCACAATCCCCCGGTGTACTCAAAGAAGATCACGGTCATCGCGCGATGACGCTGCGCGCAAGCGTCGCCGCACGGCGTGTCGTCCACAGTGTCTCGTTCCGGCCAACACGGCTGTGCGTGTTGTTGGCTGCGATCCACCATCCGCCGCCCGGCGCCTTGCCGTCACCTCGACGCCTTTAGCCGGACCGTATCTCGCCAGCCCTTTATCGACGGCCTTTCTGCGATCTTCTTAGGATCGGAAAACAAAACTGGCACAACCCATGCATGAGTGATGCTCGAACAGACAAGTTGTTCGAGCCCAACCGCAAGACTGTGCCGTTTCCCTTCCAGGAGATCCACCATGAACACGCTGATGATCAAAGATCTGTCCATCACCGAACCACTCGACAGCAAGGCCATGAGTGCCGTGCGCGGTGGTTTCGGCTACGACTATCCGCCGTCGTTATACTTCAGCTTCGCGCCGGTGTACGCACCGGACAACAGTAAAAGGGTCGACGCCACCCAACTGATCAACACGACGATGAACATTCAGAACGCGAACGGCAACAACGCAGCGTTCGATGCCGGCACCACCACCACGATCAACCCGCATGTGAGCGCCAGCAATAACATCCATGTCGCCTGAACGGCGCAGGCTGCCGCGGAGGCTAACCGGCCTCCGCGGGCCGCGCAACAGCGGTTCGTCAAAAAATTTCGCCGTCAATCGTTCTTTTCACGCGACCCCGCGTCACCGTACGATCCCCGCGCCGACTTTCTTGCACCGCTTCGATGGTGAAGCCGGGCAGGACATGCTTTACTTGAAGGGCGCGTTCTCCTCGTGCAGTGCAGCCGGCGTCATCGGAGAAAATCGTGTCAGCGTTGCTTGATTCATCGGTCCGTCAGCGCTTTTGCAATTCATCTGCTCAGTGCGGCGCGGCATTTCAGCCGTCGGGTGCGAAGCGCGTCGCCGCAGCGATACGAGGACTCGGCGCAGCGGTTTCGTGCGCACTGCTGCTGTGCGCGTGTGTCGACGTCAGCATGCCCGATTACAAGCGGCCCGACACACCGGCCAAGGCCTCATGGTCGGATCAGAAGGGCTCGCCGGCGCTGGCGGCCGCGACCATCGAACCCGACTGGTGGAAGGGCTTCCACGATCCGTATCTGGACACGCTGATCGCGAAAGCGATTGCGGGCAACTTCGACATCAAGGTGCTGGCCGCGCGCATCGACGTCGCCGGCACGCAGATCGGCGAAGCGAAAGCAGGCGCGTTGCCGACCATGGATCTCGGCGCCGGCGCCGATTTCGAAAAGACCACGCGCCAGACTTTCTCCAAACAGTACAACCTCGCCGCCCAGGTGAACTGGGACATCGACATCTGGGGCAAAGTGGAGAAGGGCGTGCAGGCGCAAAAGGCCGAGTTCCATGCGACCGAGGCGGATTGGCGCGCCGGCTATCTGGAACTGGTCTCGAACGTATCGAGCACCTATTTCCAGATTCTTCAATTCGACGACCAGATCGACCAGCAGCAGAAAACGCTCGTCACGAACAAGCAGATTCTCACGATCTACGACGGCCAGAGCCGCAACGGTCTCATACCGCAGACCCAGGTGTTGCGTCAGCAAGCCGAGATCAACCGCCTGACGAACCAGTTGCTCGAACTGCGCCGCTCGCGCGATCTCGCGAACAATGCACTGTGCACGCTGGTCGGCGTGCCGGCGGGCGAGTTCCAGCTACCCAAAGGGCATTTGCAGCAACGCGTGCAATTGCCGTCCGTGCCCGACGGCTTGCCGGCGCAACTGCTCGCGCGGCGCCCCGACGTGGTGGCCGCCGAATTCAGAGTGCTGGAATCCTACGACCTCGTCGGCCAGGCCAAGCTCGCGCAACTGCCGACCATCAGTCTGACCGCCCACGGCGGCACCGCCAGCTTCGCGCTGACCGACTTGCTGAAATCCTTCACGTACGGTTTCATGCCGAGCATCAACATTCCGCTGCTCGATCCCGGCGTGCGAGCCCACGTGAAGGTCACGCAAGCGCAATCGACGGTGGCCGAACAGCAGTATCGCGTCGCCGTGATGGGTGCGTTCGAGGAAGTGGAAAACGCGCTGGTCAATCTGAATTCGCACAAGGAGCAGCGCGTGCAATTGCAGCAGCAGGTGTCGCGCCTGCAAATCGTCGCCGACCAGATCCAGGCGCAACTGCGTCTCGGCGTGGTGTCGCAGCTCGAAGTTTTCGAAACCGAACGGACCCTTCTGGAAGCGCAGCAGGCGCTGCTCGCCAACCATCAGCTGATTCTGTCCGATACGGTGCTGCTCTATAAAGCGCTGGGCGGCGGCTGGCCGAGCGTCGACGTGCAAGCGCAAGCCAAGGACAAATAAAGCGCAAGTAAATGAACACTGAGCTTATCCGCGGCGTGGCGTACAGCGTGTGGAATTCAGGCTGCACGTCGCGCGTTTATTGCCTCTACGACCGACGATCTGAAAATTGACACTGGCCATGTGTGACTTAAAATTGTTAGAGGGCCGACGTTTGCGCGGCTCGTTCGAACAGCATCTATCCGCCGTCGTCAGTTCCCTCCATTTTCATTGCGTTTCCGCCGCGGCGGGTAAACGCTTAGTGATCCAGACAAAATGAACGACGGCGAAGCTCCGATTGCCGAGGTGAGCACGACACTGGACGCCGCGTTCGACGTGGTGCTGTCACCGGTTGCGTCCGCGCAGCCTCCCGCGCTCGACGCAATCCGGATCGTCGACAACCTGTTCGCAATCGGGCGCAGCGAGGCGCCGTTTACCGACTACCCGGCTGAGCGGATCACGCGTCTGTCGCGCCGGCATGCGCGGATTTTCACGGAGCACGGCGCCGTCTATGTTGCCGACCTCGGTAGCAAGAACGGCACCACGGTGAACGGCATCGCGGTGCAAACGACCCCTGCCCGCGTGCGTGCCGGCGACGAATTGTGCTTCGGCGGCGAGCTTTGCTACCGCGTCGGCATCGAGCCGCGCGCGCGTATCGTGGCCGCCGCCAGCGCCGCGCCGGCGCCTGGCTTGCTGCTGGTGCCGCAGCGCGACGATCTCGGACTTCAGCCGATCGACGTGCAGGCGTTTCCGTTTCTCGTCAGCAAAACGGACGAAATCTTCTCGCGCTACAAAGATCGCTATCCGCATCAGGTCAACTACATCTCGCGGCGGCACGCGCACATCTTTCTGAAGGGCGGCGAGCTGTACGTCGAGGATCTCGGCAGCACCAATGGCACATTCGTCGGTGGAAAACGGCTCGACGAATCGGCGCTGCCGCTTGCCGACGGCGACCTCGTTGCATTCGGCGGCGACCACTTCGTCTACAGGGTGACGCTGAAAAAAGCCCCTGAAGTCGAGCCGACCGTGACCCAGCTATTTCTGAATCCCGCCATCGACGAGGCTGCCGATACCGACAAGACCACGTTCGTTGCCGCCGCGCATTCGTTCCTCGATATCTTTTGCGTCGACCCGGGGCTACAACGCGAAGACGAGGTCAACGAGGCGGCGCAGGCTGCGTCGGCGCATTCGAAACGCGACATGCCTACCGGCGGGGCAAACGGAACCCACGGCGCCAGCGGTACCCATGGGTCGAACGGCGCCAGCCGCGTCGGCGCCGCGAAGGGCCGGCAGCAACGTTGGCGTCTGCTGGCGGCCGAACTCGGCAAGGCCTTTGCGGGCGGCGACCGCACGACTGTGCGACGGGTGGCGTGGTGGGGCGGCGCGGGTGCCGCCGTGCTGGTGGCCTTGGCGCTGACGCTCTACATGCGGGGTTCCTCGGAGCGCGAATTGAAAAACCTGCTGGCAAGCGGCGACTACACGAGTGCGATCGCGGTGGCGAACGGCTATCTGACGCGCCATCCCGCCGATCCGCAGGTCATGGCGCTGGCGAGCGAAGCGCTGCTGAAGGCGGAGGTCCCCGGCTGGCTGAATGCGCTGCAAAAGGTGCAGTTCGAGCAGGCGGACACGCTGCTCGCGGAGATGAAATCGTTGAGCGCGAACAACGCGGACGCCACATCGCTGGTCGGCGAATTGCAATGGGTCGGCGATCTGGAGCGCTTCGTGGTCGGACGGGGCGGCGTGGACGCGCCGATCCGGATGTACGCGGACGAGGCCACTATCCACAGCTTGCTGCAACGGTGGGACGACGACGCCAAAAATCACCAGCGCGCGCTCGACCGCATCGCGTCGTACGTGCCCCTGTTCGCGGAGCCGTATGCGCAGGCGCTGAGCCAACTGCGCAAACTGGAAAGCGACGACTCGGTGTACCTCGCCGCCATCGACCGGCTCAACGCGACGATTCGCACCGAACTGGCGCGCGACAAACTCGACGCCCTGCCGTCGGTGTTCGACGATTACGCGCAGCGTTATCCGCGTCTCGCGGGCCTCGACCGGCTGCGCGAGGATTTGCGCCAATACGCGAACGTGCTGAACGCCGCGCTCGGCCGCCAGCTGACGCCGCTGCTGTCTTTGCTGAAGACGGTGCATTTCGGCACGCCGCCGTTTCAGGCGCAGTTCCGGCAACTGGCCGCAAGCCGCCTGCCTTCGGCGGATGTGATCCAGCGCCATGACGCCGTCACCGCGGCATGGTTGCGCGGCGACGCGCAGCAGGCGCTGGCCGGTTTGCAGGCGATGCCCGCCGGTCCGTGGTCGGACGTGCTCGCGGCGGAGCAGGCGCACAAGAAAGCGCTGCTCGATCAATTCGCCGACCTGCAGAAAACCCGGGGTGGCAACGGTTACGACGAACGGCTGCTGTCGTTCTACGCCAGCCTCGATCCCGCGGCGGATGCGTGGTTCGTGCAAGCGATCCAGAAGGACGTGTCGGCGTTGCACGACAAGGCGCTGGCCCGCGCGCAGGATTTGTTGCTGCACGCGCAGAGTCTCTGGAAGCAATACCGCGCCAATGGTTCGATCGGCGGCACGCAACGGCTCGAAGCGGGGATTTCAGCCGGTTTCCGCAGCGAGGCGCGTTTGTTGTCGGACGCGCAGGCTGCCGCGCAACAGGGCATGCGCATCTATACGCAGTTGAAGGCGGAGCATCCGGCCGACTTCGACCGTCTGCTCACGGATATCGAAGCCGAAGCGAATTTGCAGCGCCGCTCGTTGACCGAACTGCGCATGGTGCTGGACCCCGGGCTGTTGAAAGCGAAGCTGGCATTGATCGGAGGCGAGCAGAGTGAAGCGCGACAGTCACCCTAGGCCGTTGTCGGCGGCGCTGGAGGACCACAGCGTCGAAGGCATCGCGATCCTGACCGCCGAACCGGTGCGGCTCGCGCGCGCGCTGATCTGGGCGATGGCCGGGCTGGTGGTGGCCGGCTTGCTGTGGTCGTTCGTCGGCCGCGCGGATGTGATCGTCAGCGCACAAGGGACTTTGTCGCCGGACTCGGAAGTGCGCCGCATCTATGCGCCGATCGACGGCGAACTCGCCGATCTGTACATCGCGGAGGGGCAGCCGGTGCAGAAGGGCGACGTGCTGGCGCGGCTTAACGCCCGCGGCGCGATCGAAGCGGCCAGCAACGCGCTGCAAGCGCAGCTCAAACTCGAAGATGCCGAGCGCGACTGGAAGCAGTTCCCCGAGAAGAAGGCGCTGATGGCGCGCAAGGCCGCCGCGCTCAAGGCCCAGATGGAAGTGGAAGCGCGTCAGCACGAAAACCGCGTGTCCGAGGGCACGACCAAGCTTGCCGAAGGGCAGAAGGCCGAACTCGACCAGGCGCGCAGCGTGCTCGAGAACGCCCGCCGCACGCGCGAGGCGGCGCGCCAGGAACTGGACAGGTACTCGCGCCTGTTCGCGCAGCCGGGCGGCGGCGGCATTGCCGAGCTGCAGGTGGAGCAGAAACGCACCGCCGCGATGGAAGCGGACAACGCCTACCGCGTCGCGCAATCGAAACTCGCGGAACTGGATTTCCGCTTGAGCCACGAATATGCGCTGGCCAACGCGCAACTCGAGACCAGCGGGCAGCAGAGCACCGACCTGCAACTCCAGTACGACGCCGCGGTGCGCGATATCACCGACGCGGAAGACAAGGTGCGCCTGCAATTGCAAACCGCGCGGCTCGTGGCCGAAGCTGCCGCGCGGATTCGTTTCGAGAACATCGACAAGGACAATTTTCTGCTGATCCTCGCACCGGTCTCGGGCGTCGTCACCGATGTCACCTCGACACAACGCGGCGACAAGATCCAGGCGAACACGCCGCTCGGCGGCATCGCGCCGAAGGATGCACAGCCCATGCTGAAAATCGAGATCGCCGAACACGATCGTGCGTTTCTGCACGAGGGCTTGCCGGTGAAGCTGAAGTTCAGCGCGTTTCCGTACCAGCGTTATGGACTGATCAAAGGCACGCTTGCCTATATTTCGCCGGCGACCAAGCCTTCCGCGCAGGACAAGCAGCCGGTGTACGAAGGCCGCGTCACGCTCGAAGACAAGTTCTACCAGGTCGCCGGCACCCGTTACCCGTTGCGTTACGGCATGACCGCGAGCGCGGAGATCGTGGTGCGCGAGCGGCGCCTGATCGACCTCGGTCTGGATCCGTTCAGGCAGGTCGCGGGCTGATAGCGCAGATCACACGTCAATTAAAGGAGCGGATGACATGACCGCGATAGTGCGAATCGATGAAGAAGTCGTGGGCGTTGCCGAGTTCATTCGTCTTCTGAAATTGACCGGCCAGTTCGAGAGCCTGATCGAGCAGATCGTGCGCGACAAGCTCACGGTGCACGCGGCGAAGAAGCAGGGCATCGTCGTGACAGCGGACGAAATCCAGCAACGCGCCGATCAGTTCCGCCGCGTGCGCGGTTTGCATCGCGCGACGGATATGAATCAGTACCTCGATGTGCTCAACGTGAGTCTCGACGAATTCGAAGCGTTCATCACCGACGGGCTGTATCAGGAAAAGATGCTTGACAGGGTCGGCGACGAGGCGGCGATCAAGGACTACTTCGCGCTGAATTCGCCGAAGTTCGATGCGATCGAGGTGAGTCATATCGTGCTCGACAGCGAGGGCAAGGCGAAGGAAATGATTTCCTATCTGCACGACGATCCGGACAGCTTCGCGGACATGGCGCGCGAGCATTCGATCGCCGACACGCGCGAAGCCGGCGGTGTGATCGGCAAGGTGTTGCGCGGCTCGCTGAAGCCGGATATCGAGGCGAAGATTTTCAACGCGGCGGTGGGCGATCTGCTCGGGCCGTTTCCGTCGGCGGACCGCACGTGCTTCGAGATTTTTGCCGTGACGGCCAAGTATCCGGCGACGCTCGATGCGGACGTCGCCGCTGAAGTGAAGCGTCTGCTGCGCGAAAGCTGGCTGATCGCGCGTGCGCAGGAACATGTGATCGAAGCGCGATAGCCGACATAACAACGCCAACGCCGAATCGAGGTCGAGAAGCGCATGGATGCACCCCAGACCGCGCCGTCTGCTGCCGAGTTTCTAACCTCGGTGGAGATTCTTTCGCCGTTTTCGCGCGACGAGATCGAACGTCTTGCCGAATATGCACAAGCGCGCTTCTATTCGTTCGGCGAAACGGTGTGCTCCGCAGGCGAGGCGGCCGACGGCTTGTACGTGGTTCGTTCGGGCTCCGTGCGCATTTTCACCGAGGAACACGGCAAAGAAACCAGCATGGGCGTGCGCAAGGCCGGCGAGATCTTCGCCGACATCGCGATGTTGCGCGCCTATGTGCACGAAGCGTCGGTGCGGGCGTCGGCGAAAACCGAGCTGCTGTTCATTCCACGCGCCGCGATCGAGCCGGTGATCGCCGGCAATCAGGCCGCGCTGGCGTTTATCGCGAGCTACGTGGCAATCAGTTCGGCTGGCGGTTTCGTCGCGCAGCTGTTCGATCTGCGCGGCAAGCTGAACAAGGCGGAACTCGAAGAATATGTGCGCAGCGTCGGCGTAAAACGCGTGGCCGCCGGCAAGGAGATTCTCAGGCAGGACGGGCGCGACGACCGGCGGCTCTATGTGGTCCGGCAAGGGCAAGTGCGTATCGTGCGGCACGAGGAAGGACACGACTACACGCTCGCTACGCTGGACCAGGGCGAAATCTTCGGCGAGAAAGCGTGTTTGATGCGCCAGGAACAGATGGCTTCGGTGGTGGCGACGACCGATACGCGGCTGCTGGTGATTCCCGAGCGCACGGTCCACTTCATCCTTGAGCGCAATCCGAAGCTGCGCGAAGTGCTCGACGAGCGGATTCGTTACGGCGATCGCGAACTGCAGCGGCAAAAGCGGCTCGAACAGCGGCGCAAATTGCCGCTGATGCTCGATTTGCAGACCAGGCCCGAGTTCGGGGAAAAGGTCATCAAGCGCTTTGCGCTGGTCGAGCAGGCCGAGGAAATGGACTGCGGCGCCGCGTGCCTCGCGATGGTGTGCCGTCACTACAGCATTCCGATGACGCTCGGCAAACTGCGCGAACTCGCCAACGTCACGACTCAGGGCGCAACCCTCGACAGCCTCGCGCGTGCCGGCGAATCGCTCGGCTTCACCGCGCGCGGCGTGCAATGCACCTTCGACGCGTTGCGTGGCTTCGACCTGCCGTTCATCGTGCATTGGGAGGGCTACCACTACGTCGTGGTGTACGGGGTCTCGAAGGAGTATGTGTGGGTCGCCGATCCGGCGCTCGGCTTCAGAAAAATGGCGGTTGAAGATTTCGAACGCGGCTGGAGCGGCACCTGCCTGCTGTTTACCGGTGGCCCGAATCTGTTGCAGCTGTCGGCTTCGCGTTCGCCGTGGATACGCTTTGTCGGCTACCTCAGGCCGTACAAGAAAATTCTTGGACACCTGTTCCTCGCCACCTTCGTCATTCAGGTGCTCGGCGTGATTCCGCCGTTGATCATCCAGAACATTCTCGACGGCGTGATCGTGCATCAGAACGTCAGCCTGCTGCACCTGCTGATCGGCGGCCTGGTTATTTCGAGCGTGTTTTCGCAATTGATGTCGTCGATTCGTGCGTATCTGGCGAATTTCATGGTGCGCAACATGGACTTCTCGATGATGTCGCAGTTCTTCAAGCACACCATGTCGCTGCCGTTCTCGTTCTTCGCCAAGCGCAAGACCGGCGACATTTTCGCGCGCTTCCAGGAGAACCAGACGATCCGCGCCTTCCTCACCGAATCCACCGTGACCACCGCGCTGAATCTGCTGATGGTGTTCATCTACTTCACGATCATGTTCGTCTACAACGTGAAGATGACGCTGGTGCTGATCGCTTTCGTCATACCGATCATGGCGCTGACCGCGCTGGCCACGCCGAAGATCAAGAACTACGCGCGCGAAGTATTCACCGCCTCGACCGATGCGAAGGCGTTTCTGATGGAAGCGCTCGCGGGCGCCGAAACCGTCAAGGGCATGGGCATCGAGCGGCCGGTGCGGCTGCGCTGGGAGAAGAAGTACGCGAAGGCGCTCGAGGTTCAGTATCGCGCGCATGCATTCAATATTCTCGTCGGCCTCGGCAGTCAGTTGCTGAACGCCGCGACCACGATCGCGATTCTCTGGGTCGGCGCGAATCTGGTGCTGGCGCGCGAAATGACGATTGGCCAGCTGATTGCGTTCAACGCGTTCATGGGCAGCGTGCTGGGTCCGCTGATGGGGCTGGTCGGCTTGTGGAGCATGCTGAACGACGCGGGTGTCGCCATGGAGCGCCTCGGCGACGTGCTCGATATCGAGCCGGAACAGAAGCCGGAGGATTTGCCCTCGCGCGTGATGCTGCCCGAACTGCAAGGTGAAATCAGCCTTAACGGGGTCTATTTCCGCTACGGCGACAACGACGCCGCATACGTCCTCGAAAATATCAGCTTCGACATCAAGCCCGGCGAACTGGTGGCCATTGTGGGCCGCAGCGGTTCGGGCAAGACCACGCTCGCCAAACTGCTGGTCGGCTTCTATGCGCCGACCGAAGGCAAGATGACCATCGACGGTTACGATCTCGGCGTGGTCGATAAGGCGTATTACCGGGCACAGATCGGCTACGTGATGCAGAGCAATCTGCTGTTTTCCGGCACGATTGCCGAGAACATCGCGAGCGGCGACGATGCGCCCGAACGGCGCCGCATCGAAGAAGTCGCGAAGATGGCCGACGCGCATGCGTTCATCAGCAAGATGCCGCTCGGCTACGAGCAGATTGTCGGCGAACGCGGCGTCGGTTTATCCGGCGGGCAGATTCAGCGCCTGTGCATCGCGCGGGCGTTGTATCACGATCCGCGTCTGCTGGTATTCGACGAGGCGACCTCGGCGCTGGATTCGCAATCGGAAAGCAATATCCTCGGCAATATGCACGACATTCTGAAGGGCCGAACCGCGGTGATCATTGCGCATCGGCTCAGCACGATCATGCGCGCGGACAAGATTCTCGTGCTGTATGAAGGTGCGATCGTCGAGCAGGGCCGGCACGATGAACTGATCCAGCGTGGCGGCATGTACTACCAGCTGGTCCAGAAACAGTTGAGCGCGTGATGAAGATACTCGACCAGATTGAAGAGGCCAGCCCGGCGATTTCGTACGCGGGCCTGATCGAGCGGATCGAAATTTTGCGCTCGACGCTGCGCTGGTCGTCACGGCTCGAGCGCGCCGACATCGACAAGCTGCTCAGGCAGGCCACCTCGTTGCGCGACGAGGTGATGCAGCTCTCGCACAAGGAGCGCTTCGTGCAAGCCGCGACGGCTGCCGAGCCCGCGCATGTCGATCAATCGCGTGGTGCGCGGCGAAGAGCCTTGCTCGAGCGCAGCTTCATTTTCGAGGGCACGTTCGGCGACAATCCGCGTCTGCTCGAATCGCTCGAAATCGCCGAAAAAGCGGCGCCCACCGACCTGCCGGTGCTGATCGACGGCGAAAGCGGCACCGGCAAGGAACTGATGGCGAAAGTGATTCACGCGAACGGCGGGCGGCCGGACAAGCCGTTTATCTCGGTCAACTGCGGTGCGATTCCCGACAATCTGCTCGAGTCGGAATTATTCGGACATCGCAAGGGCGCGTTCACCGGTGCGTCGGGCGACCGCAAGGGCAAGTTCGAAAGCGCGCATACCGGCACGATCTTTCTCGACGAAATCGGCGAGTTGCCGCTGGCCGGCCAGGTGAAGCTGTTGCGCGTGCTGGAGGCGCATGAGATTCAGCGCGTGGGCTCCGATGAAACGATCGCCGTCGATACGCGCATCGTCGCGGCGACCAATCGCAATCTTCGGCAACTGAGCGAGGAGGGCAAGTTTCGCGAGGACCTGTTCTACCGGCTCAGCGTGATTCACGTCACGCTGCCGCCGCTGCGCGAGCGACGCGACGAGATTCCGCTGCTGATTGCGTGGTTCGGCGACGAGGCCGCCGGCACGCTCAAGCGCCGGCCCGTGCGATTGACGCCGCGGCTGCGCGACTTTCTGCTCAACTATGCCTATCCCGGCAATATCCGTGAACTGCGCAACGTGATGTATCGCGTGTCGTGCCTCGCCGGCGACATGGCGGATATCGATCATCTGCCGTTGGATATGCGCCCGGCTGGGCCCGGTTCGGCCGCGGCGGCGGGCACGGCGTCGTCAGGCGGTGAACCGGTCAGCGTGGCGAATCTGATGTCGCTGAGCGACGCCAAGCGAGCCGCCAGCGACGACGCGGAAAAAGCCTTCCTGGAGCGCGGCCTTCGCGAAGTGAACGGCACGGTTGCGGAACTGGCCCGGCGCATCGACATGAACCGCTCGCATCTGCAAATGCTGCTGAAGAAGCACGGCCTGCATTCGAAAGACTTTCGCAACCGGAACTCGCCGCCGGCCGGCAATGCCGTCGCCGATGACGATGACGAGGAAGACAGCGATAGTTCGCCAGCTGACGCCACGCCGTCAGGGTGACGGGTTGAGCAGCGTTTTGTCGGATGCGTAGAGATCCTCGGCCTGCACCACCACAGCGGTGATGTTGTCGCGCCCGCCGCGCGTGAGCGCCAGTTCGACCAGTTCTTCGGACGCGCGCTTGCACTCCACCGTGGTCAGCACGGCGAGCATGTCCTGGTCGGTGATCTCGTTGCTCAGGCCGTCGCTGCATAGCAGGAAGACGTCGCCATCCGCGACTTCGATGGCATCGTCGTCGAGTTCGAGCTTGTCCGTGGCGCCCACGGCGCGCGTAATCATGTGCTGAGCCGGATGGTGCCGCGCCTGTTCGTCGGTGATGACGCCCAGCGATTTGAGTTCTTCGATCTGGCTGTGGTCGCGCGTCAGTTGCCGCAATTGCCCTTCACGATACAGATAGAGACGGCTGTCGCCCGCCCACAGATAGCCGCAGAAGCGGTCGCACGCGAGCAGCACGATCACGGTGCTGCCGATTCGCTGCACCTGGCGGCGCGCCGCCTCGTCCCTAAGCTGGCGGTTGGCCTTTTGCAGCCGGGCGCGCGCGTCGGCGATCAAGGCTTTCATGCCCACCGGCGGCGCGAGCCGGCTCAACGTATCGATCACCAGATGGCTCGCCAGATCGCCGACCGCGTGCCCGCCCATGCCGTCGGCGACGGCCCAGCGCCCGAGTTCGGGCTGGTCGAGGCAGGCATCTTCGTTGATTTCGCGGACGCATCCGACGTCGGAACGCGCCGACGACGTCCATCGAAATTGGCTCGCACAAGTCACAACGTCTACACCGTATCGTTTCTGCTGCGTGCGTCGGGAGAGACACTGATGTTCGAGTTCGCGCCGGTGTTGCGGACATCGACCGACTGGAACTGGTTGATCATCTGGTTAGCATAGAAGTTGTTCGAGACCTCGTACAGGTTGACGACCGGCCCGATGCTAGGTGTTTCCCGCACATAGGGCTGAATCCAGCCGTACACCCACGGCGCACCGCCGCCGCCGCGAATCGCCGCCATCGCTTTACGGTCGAGCGCGAGGTTCAGCGCCAGGTCATTCACTGTGATTGAAGCCATGTCGATCTCCGGTTGGCCGCCCGGGGGCGGTGCGCGTTAAAAGAGAATCTGAACGAGATGGTGCAAGTGGCATGCCAATTTGCGGCCGGCGCGCGCGGTTTGTCGTAACGCATTGATTGGGCTGCGATTCCGTTCGATCGGGCGCACTCCGTATGTTCAGGCCGACGCGCAGAGGTCGGGTTGCAGCCGACAGCCACGGCCTCGAACCGGTGCTGTACCCAACACATTGGCAAGGCCTGCCGTCCGCCTATCGACGTCCGCAAATGATCGCCGGGCGCCAACACTTCGACGTGAAATCTGTCGGCTGACGGCGCACACCTGATTGATTCCCGAACCCTCGAAAATGCCGATTCCCCCGTCAACAAAGGCTTTGCGGCGCATGGCCCGGTTGATGCACAAGACCTCGCAACAGTGTTGGATATTGAACCGAGGCCAGCCATGAACACCAACCTTCTTCAGACGAACATCGAACGGCGCAGCGAAGGCCGCGACGATACGTCGACCATCGACCTGCCGATCGGCGCGCACCTCGTGACGCAACGGAACGGTTACGAACACCACGGCATTTATGTCGGTAACGGCCGAGTGGTTCATTACGCCGGTTTTGCGACTTCGGCGCGTCGTGGCCCGGTGGAAGAGGTGGAACTGGCGCGCTTCGCCGCCGGCCATCCGCTGTCGGTTCGCGCGACACCCTGCCCGCGCTACCAGGGTGACGAAGCCGTGCGCCGCGCGCGCTCCAGGCTCGGCGAAAACCACTATCGGCTCCTGACCAATAACTGCGAGCACTTCTGCGCGTGGTGCCTGCTCGGCGAAAGCCGCAGCGAACAGGTGCATTGCTGCCTGACCCATCCGCGCACCGGCATGCATGCGCTGCTGTGTCTGGTGAAGGCTTTTGTTGAAAGTGGCACGCGGGGCGCTCAGGTTGCCGCGCACGCTGCCTGAGTGAATGGAACGAGTGGAACGGGATTCGAGGAGAACATCATGGTTGCCGCAGAAAAGACCTTGCACTGGGCCGTCGATAAATGGCTCGCGCCGACACCGTCGATGCCCGCGCGCGTCGTGCAGTTTTGCCACAGCAAGATGCAGCATCAGCGCTATGTTTGCGTGGAGGCATTACGGCCGAATGGACTGCTGTCGATCTTCTTCTTCCGTCACGACGACGGTTCGTGGAACGTGTTCCCGCCGCAAGCCGAACGGCCCGCGATGAACGGCCATCGCCGTGCGGCGGCTTGTTAGTCTCACGTTTGCGTGGCCGCTTCCTTGACGATCCACTGACTGAACAGCAGCATCGCCGGCGTCATCGGTCTGGCCTTCAACCACGTCAGCCAATAGCTGCCGGCATGAACCTCCACGTCGAACGGGCGCATCAGCCGGCCGGTGTTCAACTCGTGATCGAACATCAGCGCAGGCGCCAGCGCGATACCCGCGCCTTGCATCGCCGCTTCCACCATTAACCTCGACGAATCGAACACCGGCCCGCGGATCGGCCGCGGCGGAATGCCGGCGCCGCGAATTCGCGATGGCGGGTGCCCCTTTCGTTTTAAGGCATACGCAGATCCTCACGGTCTCGACAATCAGTCTCTCCAATTGGTGTTGCGCACGCACTGACGACGCCAGCGTCGCACAGCAGAAGCGTGACGCCGTATACAATTCGGCAGCGCCTGATTTTTGCCCAATACCGACCTGATCCCATCCATGCCGAATCCGACCCGGGCCTTTCTTCTCGGCCCGCTCCTGAAAGGCGTTTCACGCTCCTTTTACCTCACCTTGCGCGTGCTGCCCGTCGGGATGCGCGATCCGATCGGCCTCGCGTACCTGTTGGCGCGCGCCGCGGACACGATCGCGGACACGTCGCTGATCCCGCCGGAGCAACGCCTCGCATTGCTGTTGTCGCTGCGCGACCAGGTCAACGGCGCCGCGGACGACGGCGCGTCGATCCGGCGAATGGCGGCCGAAGTGGCCGGTCAGCAGATCCAGTCGGATGAAAAAGTGTTGCTCGAGTCGCTCGGGCCCGCGCTGGCGGTGTTGTCGCAACTGAGCGAGTCCGACCGGAAGGCAGTGCGCGAGATCGTCTCGACGCTGACCGAGGGCATGGAATTCGATCTTCGAACGTTTCCCGATGAGCGTTCCGGACAGATCGCCGTGCTTCGGGAATATGAAGAACTCGACCGGTATACCTATCTGGTGGCGGGATGCGTCGGCGAATTCTGGACCGCGATGACCTACGCGCACATGCCCGGCACACTGAAGGAGCGGCCCGAGACGATGACGCGCCGGGGTGTGCGCTTCGGCAAAGCGCTGCAGATGACCAACGTTCTGCGCGACTGCGGCAAGGATTTGCGGATCGGCCGCTGTTATCTTCCCGGCACGATGCTGGATCGATTCGGCTTGAGTGCGCAAGACCTTTTGCTGCCGGGTAATTCGCTTCGCGCGCGGCCTCTGATGGTGGCGCTCGTGCGCAAGACGCTGGATCACTTCCGCGAAGCCCTGGAATACACGCTCGCAATTCCCGCGTTTTCCGTGCGCTTGCGCCTTGCCTGTTTGTGGCCAGTGCTGATCGGCCTCGATACGCTGCTGTTGCTGGTGGATAACGGCGCATGGCTCGATCCGGCCAAGGTCTCCAAAGTGCGGCGCAACGACGTGTACAGGATCATCGCGTCTTCCATGCTGCTGGTCACGTCGAATGCACTTGTGCGCAAGTCGGTCGAGCGGCGGATCGGGAAAATCGAAGCGCGGCTCGCAGACTGACGCCACATTCACCTATGCCACGAGGCGCGCGCCCGACCGAACCGATTGCTTTAATGCCCACCATTCAAGTGGGCAAGGCCGTCATGACAAGCGTGGCTTTCAATTGCGAAGGCGCGTATTTGATCCGCATCATTTAACCCCGGCCAATCGGGAAACCCCTGGCTTCTTGGATCGTTGGTTCGCGTTAGGCTCTTCAAAAGAGGAGACGAACCGTGCGACAGGTGTTCAATATTGCCGTGGTATTGCTGCTTGGCTATCTGATGGCGGATAGAGCGTTGATGCGCGCGCAAGCAGGAGAAATGGGAACAATAACCTGCTCGCAAGGCGCGGATCTGGTCAAATTGGACGCGTTGAAAAAGGGTTTTGGTGAGGCCGGATCCAGCAGTCAGGGTGAAAATTTCCTGTCGAGTTGCCTCGTTACCGGCCGTGGGCGCGTCGGCGATCTGATCGCGCGCGATTGATTATCGCGGAGCGTCCTGCCCCGGGTACATACTGTCGGCGGCCCGCGCATGTGCGGTATTGCCTGCGGATTGCCTTAAACGCGTAAACGCGTGGCCGGTGCGCTTTTCCCGGTCACTTCGAGCTTCATAAAAGTCTTTGCTCAGCCACTGTCCGAAACCCACCATCGCGGAGCCGAGTGCGCTCTTCAACCGTACCCAGACAGTGTCCGTACGAGCAAGTTGTGCGGCCGACTCCACCAGGCCCGCGGCCAGCAAATCGAGTTCGGCGTGCAGGTAATCGGCGAAATGATTGAGCCCGTGCTGGTTGCCATTGGAAGACTTTCGCTCGAGGTCCACGTGCTCAGGAATCAGCGACTGATTGGTGACGCGGATAAACGGTGGCGTATCTGTCCGGGCAACGCCCGTGGACCGGATTGCCACCCCGGCGCTTGCCGCGGCCTGCACGCGTTTGCCGAGCGGTCCAAGCGCCCACTTGTCAGTGAGATACTTCAGCAGGCTTGAATGATCGAATTGCGCGTGACACACACCGGGATCGCACCACGGTGAAATCAGAACGGCGGGCACGCGCACGCCGAGCCGGGTGAAATCGAATGCGTCGACGTGCTCGTCGGGCGCGACCGCATTGGACGGCGGTGGCACGTGGTCGAAGAAACCACCATGCTCGTCGTACAGCACGACTAACAGTGTGCGCTCCCACAAGGCTTGATTGGAGCGCAGCGCATTGTAGGTATCGGCGATCAGCTTTTCCGCCTTCATGATGTTGTGCGGCGGATGATCGTCGTTCTGCGCTTCGCCGAAGTATTTCGGCTCGATCAGAACAAACGCCGGAAACGCATTCTCGGGGCCGGCTGCGTCCTCGAAGAACTCGTTGAACAAGCGGTAGTTCGCGAGGTTTTCGGCGCGCCTCTGATTTTTCAATAGCAGCGATGCGGGGAAATCGTAGAAGTAAACCCTCCACGTTTTCTTCGCGTCGTTCAGGCGGTCGAAAATCGTGTCCTGGGTTTGCTCGGTGTACCACTTCGGATTCAGTGCGTCGAGTCCCGAGGGCATCTCGACCTGACCCATCGATGTGCCCGTCAGCGCGAAATACCGGTTCGGCCAGGTCGGGCCGGGCAATGACGAGAACCATCTGTCGCAAACGGTGAATTGCGCGCCTAGTGTGTGCAACGCCGGCAGAAAATCGAGCGGGTAGTAGCCCATGACGTCTTGCCGCTCGGCGAGGCTGCTCTTCGGGTAGTTCGTTGCAAAGGATTGAACGAAGCCACCATTGTCGCCCTGGAGTTGCTTTAACACGGCCGCGTGCCCGTGATCGGGATCGAGCTTCATCTGCCGCTCGCTTGTCTCACGGGGGTAAAATGTGTGGCCTTTGCCGTCGTCGTTCGATTTCGACGATGCGTTCTGGATACCGTCCAGCCCCTCGTGCACTTTGTCCAGACATCCGAGCATCTGATCGAACGAGTGGTTTTCCATCAGCAGCAGAACTACATGTTCGATGTGATCCTTCTGTGCAGCGTTCGTTGTATTGACCTCGCTTGCCGCCGCTTTGCCGTTGTGGACGTCACTCATATTCATCGCTCCAGCAGGGGATTGGATGGATTCAGTGTGCGCACTACCGTTCGAGCTCGATCGTGTGAGCTTGCCAGCGTTGCAAACGTAACGCAAAACGCGCCGCTGCGAAAGAGTCTTAGTGACAAAGCAACATGAGATGCCTTGAAGTTAGCCGATCCTCGTCGCGATCCATCAGGCATCGCTTTGTGCGGCTTGAAACTGGAGTGCCGCGGGCGAATTCGAAACGGGTCTGGTTTTCACGTCGGGCATGGGCGTGCCGGGACCGTCGGCGTCCTGAAACGCCTTGCTGAGCCGAGCCATCTGGATTTCACGCGTCGACAAGCTACCTGCGTCGAGTTCCGCCGCCCGCGCATATTTGCGCCCGGCGCCAGACAGGTCGCCCTTACGATCGAGCGCCCGGCCCCATTCGGCATACGAAGGTGCCAGGTCAGGACGCAGCGCCACCGCACGCGAGAGCTTGTCGATCGCTTCGTCGTAGCGGCCGACAGTCACGAGCGCCTCGCCCCAGTCGTGCAGATTGTCTACCGAGTCAGGCGTCATCTTTGCCGCTTTTCTGAAGGCATCGAGTGCTTCCGGATAACGCTTCGCGTGCAGAAGCACATCGCCGAGAAGACGCAGGTTTTCAGCCGTCTTCGATTTCTCGCGCGCGCCGGCCTGGAGTGCGTCGAGCGCGTCGTCGATTCGGTGCTGCTGTTCGAGCGCAATCCCTAGGGTTGCCCGCAAAACCGCCGAATCCTTGTACACGGTCAGTGCTTCACGGCTTTGTTGTTCGGCCTGTTGCGACAGCCCTTGCCTGGTGAGCAGCCACACCTTACCGGCCAGCGCCCATTCGCTCTGCTCGGAGGCAGGCAGCGCAAGCGCCTCGTCATAGATATCGACGACCTCGCGATAATCGCATTGCGCCGGCGAACACCTGGTCTTCTGGACTTCTGAGTAAAGGTGGCTGGCGAGTACATTCGGCTCGGCGAGTCGCATGGCCTGGGTGGCGATGTCGCGTACGAATATTTCCGGGTCGCGCCCGACGAACGGCACCGCGCTCTCGCGCGAGTTGAATGGACCGCCTTCGATCTGCACGTGTGCAACGTAGGAATCCGCGCTGTCGCTCACCTTGGTGATGCCGACATGAACGACAACATCCGGGCGCTTGACGACACCTTTGATGAAGCGGACCGTCGACGCATAGGACATGTCCTGACCGGGGATCTGGATATCGGGTTGCGCGTCGTTGTCGGCCATCGTGTCGTGTGGAATCGACTGGGCGTCCTGGCCGATCTTCCGCATCGCGGACATGATTCGCACGGCAAGAAAGTCGGAGGTATAGCCTCGTTCCACTAACGAATGCGGCGTTTCGACCGGCGGCACCAGCAACTGTCGCGTGAGCACGCCGCGCACCACGAGACTGAAAAACGCGACGGCCAGCAGCGCGCACACCCACGGCAGGACATATGGCCATAGTTCCTTCGGGCAGCGGCCGATCCATCCGGCCGTGCGCAATCCAGCCGGGACGAGTCCTCCCGAATGGCTGTTGATATGGCGGCCCGTGCTGCTGACGCGGGAGAGCGGGCGGCCTTGCCAGTTCATGGTCCGACGTTGCCCCTGAATACTCGACATGACGCACCTCGATTCAACCGGAGTGGGTAAGTGCACGACTTGAGTGGCAGCTGTTACGCATCGTCCGTGCCATCGCGCGTCGATCGTTGCCCGGTGGGGATGCGCGAGCGCTGCAGCGATATCGACGCTCGAATAGTGTTGGCCACTGGCCAACGGATGCCCGTCAGAAGTTCGGTGGCGGCAGACCTGGAAGGGAAATGGAGCACGCAGATGCAACTGCAGGCGCAAAGAGTTGGCGCCTATCGAGTAGACGCCGCGTTAGTCTCATGCCGTAGCAAGCGAAGCGGCGTTTTACCTGGGGCAGCGGTGTCGAGAAATCAGCCTGCCAGCTCAATTGCCTCCCTTGAAAAGCTCCTGCATTCGGGCAGCTTCACCACTTTGCTGCGATTGTTGAAGTTGCTGGTAAACCTGCGCCCGCGTCAGCCCCTGTGCGGGACCGCCCGACATCGTGGTGGTTGCAGGCTGCCCGCCGACGGAGTCGACAACTGCCTGCGGGGCTTGCGCGGTCGTCTCCGTGTTGGCGTCCTGGGCACGCGCTTGCCACGACAGCGCGCAAAGTAGTCCGCCTGCGATCATCAGAACCTTCTTCATTTCCATCTCCTTCAAACTGCCGGCGCCGCCGTCGCGGCACCTCATTGCGGAAACCTCGCCGGATTGCTCACGATGAAGATCGAGCGGTCCGACGAGACACGGAGTGGAGACAGTCACTGGCTTTCATTGTCGAATTCTGCGCAGCGCACCAGAGAAGTGTGTTACCGGAAGACCTTCCTTTCGCAATGGAAAGGTGCATGCTGTGGCTTTATTGTTTGACGGACCTCAGAGAGCCGGTTTGCTTCCACTACGAAAACGAGACGAGCCAGTCGCAATGAAACTTAAGCATTAATCAGCCATCCTTAATGCGTAATAAGCAGATTCGGATCTGATGTTTTTATACGATGATTGCTGTGGGGATGAGCTGCGCTCAAGACAGAAAAAACGTCAGGAAGGAGGAGGGAATAGTTCGCGTGCGCTGTAACCAGAACGAAAAAAAGGGCGCCCGCGGCGCCCTTTTTACGCTACAACCTGACGATCCAGTTAAACCACCGCCGGCCGCCACTTCAACAAACGCTGTTCGACGGCAGTCAACAGATAATCCGCGGCCAGTGCGACCACAGCCAACACAATCATCGCCGCGAACACCCCGCTTGCGTTGAATGCGCCTTGAGCGGTCGAGATCAGCAAACCGATACCTTGCTTCGAACCGAGGAATTCGCCGACCACCGCACCCACCAGTGCAAAGCCGAAGCTCACATGCAAGCTTGCCAGAATCCAGCTCAGCGCCGACGGAATCACAACCGAAGTCGTCACCTGGCGGCGCGACGCACCCAGAATCTGCGCATTCGCGATCATGTAGCGATCCGCCTCGCGCACACCCTGAAACGCGTTGGCGAACACGACGAAGAACACCATCACCACCGCGAGCGCCACCTTCGACGCCATCCCAAGACCGAGCGCAATCACGAACACCGAGCCGAGCACCACACGCGGAATCGAATTGGCGATCTTGATGTAAAGACTGAACACGTCGGACAGCAGCTTGTTGCGGCCGAGCAGGATGCCGCAGAAGATGCCCGCCACCGAACCGATGATGAAGCCAAGACCGGTTTCTTCCAGCGTGACCCAAACCTGCGTAAGCAACGGACCCTGCGATGTGCCGTTCACGAACCAGTCGATGATCTGATTGAAAATCGCGGTCGGCATCGAGAAGAAGAACGGGTCGATCCACTTCAGGCGTGCCGACAATTCCCAGCCGCCGAGCACGACCACCAGCACGAGAATACGCAGCGAGACCACCAGCGCATGACGTTGACGGATGCGTTTTTGCGCAACGCGTTCGACTTGCGCGAGCGACGCGAGATCGATACCCGAAGGCATCACCTGTTGAGGGGTAGTAGACATGTTTGCGGTTCCTTGATTAACCGATCTGCACTTCTTCGCGCAGGTCGTGCCAGATGTCGCGCGAGATTTCGATAAAACGCGGGTCGTAGCGAACCTCGGACGTGACGCGTGGACGCGGCAGATCGATTTCGTACACTTTTTTCAGCGTCGCCGGGCGTGCGGTCAGCACGAACACGCGGTCGGCAAGCGCAATCGCTTCTTCGAGATCGTGCGTGACGAACACCACCGAGCCGGCGCCGCCCCACAGTTGCAGCAGTTCGTCCTGCATCAGCGTGCGGGTCTGCATGTCGAGCGCCGAGAACGGCTCGTCCATCAGCAGGATTTCCGGCTTGTTGATGAAGGTCTGTGCGAGCGCCACGCGCTTGCGCATGCCGCCCGACAGCTGATGCGGATAGTGCTTGCCGAACTTGTCGAGACCGACGCGGCGCAGCCATTCGTTCGCTTCGTCGTAGGCGGCGGATTTCGTGCGGCCGCGATACAGCGGGCCGGCCGCGACATTGTCGATCACCGAGCGCCACGGGAACACGGCGTCGGCCTGGAACACGAAACCGATGCGGGGATCGATGCCGTCCACCGGCGCGCCCATCACGCGCACTTCACCGGTGGTCGGCTTCAGCAGGCCGGTGATCATGCTGAGCGTAGTCGACTTGCCGCAACCCGTCGGGCCGACAACGGCGACGAATTCGCCACGCGCCACCGACATGCTGAAGTCGCGCAACGCGATCGTCGCTTTGCCGTCCGGGGAAATGAAGCGGCACGATACGTTGCGCATCTCGATGGCTGGCGTATCGCGTGACATAGGTTGATTCATCGGCGGATGCCTCGCTGTTATCGTAAAGTTGAAAGGGCGTTACTTCGCTGCCGTCTTGACCGATGCCGACGACACGTACTCGTTCGTGTATGTCTTGGCGAGGTCGATATGCTTACCCTTGACCGAAGGATTGAATGCCGATAGCACCTTCAGCACCGTGTCCGGGCCGTCGGCGGGCATCTTGCCGTCCTTCGTGAACATCGGCAGCGACGCCTTCAGCGCGCCGACGTACAGGTCCTTGTTGTTGCCGTAGTAGTCCTTCGGCATCTTTGCGGCGATCTCGTCGGCGCTATGCGTTGCGATGAAGTTCAGTGTCTTCGCGAACGCGTGCGAGAGTTTCGCCGCGTCGTCCTTGTGCGTTTCGGCCCACGCGCGCTGCACGTAGAAGCTCGAGGCCGGATAGGTGCCGCCGAGCGCGGCGCGCGTGCCTTCGAGCGTGCGCATGTCGACCAGCACTTTCGCGTCGCCGGTCTTCAGCAACTGCGAGACGGTCGGCTCGGTCGTCATGCCGGCGTCGATACGGTTCTGCTTGATGGCCGCGATAAAGCTGTTGTCCGCGCCGACCGGCAGCAGCGTGTATTGCGTCGACGGCACGCCGGCGCGCTGCGCGAGGTATTGCGTGAGGAAGCTGGTGGAGGAGCCGAGACCGGTCACGCCGAGCGTCTTGCCCTTCACGTCGGCCATGCTCTTGAGCGTTTCGGAGGCCTTGGTCGAGACCATTTCGACCTCGCCCGGCACCTGGCCGAAAATCACCAGCGCCTGGACTTCCTTGCCCTTGCTTTGCAGATCGATGGTGTGATCGTAGAAGCCCACCACGCCTTGCACCGCACCCGCGAGCAGTTCGTTTTCCGCATCGACGCCCGCCGGTTGCGAGAGGATTTCGACGTCGAGGCCTTCATCCTTGAAGTAGCCGAGCTGTTCCGTGAGCTTGGCCGGCAGGTAGATGATCTTGGTGGCGCCGCCGACCATGATCGTGAGTTTTTCGGCATGAGCGGCGGCCGAAGCGGCGGCAAGGGTGAACGCAACACCCGACACAACGGCGATCTGGCGCAAGGTACGCATGAAGCAGTCTCCTGAGGTTTGTTCGCCGCGATGTGCTGATGCGGCGCTTTCTGGATGAATGTCGGGGATTATAGAAACCGGAAACCTTCTGCCAGCTTTCTGCACTGCCGGCAAATCATGGGTGTTAACCCGGAACTGAGCCACAACCCCGCGACCGGCCTGCCGCAACGCCGTCGAAAACGCCCCGGCGTGTGCCACAAATCACGCAGGACGCGCGCAAAGCCCTTGTTTTACGGCACAATCGACGGCCTGACTTTCGCCGTTCCCGCCATGAAGCTGCTGCTGATCGAAGACAACCCCACGCTTGCGCACTGGCTCGCGAAGATGCTGGAGCAGGAGGCGTTCGCGCTCGACGCCGTGCAGGACGGCGACGCGGCCGACCAGCTGCTGCGCACCAATCACTACGACGTGATCCTGCTGGACCTGAATCTGCCGAAGCTGTCGGGCAAGAACGTGCTGCGCCGGCTGCGCCAACGCGGCGACGCCACGCCGGTGCTGATCCTGACCGCGAGCGGCTCGATCGACGAGAAGGTGGAACTGCTCGGCGCCGGCGCGGACGACTACCTAGTCAAGCCGTTCGAAGTGCGCGAACTGATTGCTCGGATCAAGGTGGCGATCCGGCGGCAGACGCCTTCGAAGGCGAGCGAGGTGGTGTGCGGCGATCTCGCGTTCGATATCGACACGCGCCAGTTCACGCTGAAAGGCGCGCCGCTGAACGTCACGCCGCGCGAGCGCACGGTGCTCGAAACGCTGATCCTGCGCCTGGGGAAGACGGTGACGAAGCCGGCGCTGGTGGACGCGATCTTCACGCTCGCGGATGAGCCGAGCGAGGACGCGGTCGAAATCTATATCTCGCGGCTGCGCAAGAAGCTCGACGGCAGCTCGGCGGCGATCGTCACGCTGCGCGGGCTCGGCTATCTGCTGCGCAAGAAAGAAGATGACCAATAGCCTGCGCATGCGTCTGCTGTGGTGGCTGCTGGTGCCGCTCGCGTTGTACGTGTTTGTGACCGGCAAGGCCGAGTACGACAACGCGCGGCGTACCGCGGATCTGGTGCAGGACAATCAGTTGATCTCGTCGGCGCGGATGATCGCCGGCGAAGTGGAATGGGTGGACGGTTTCCTGCGTGTCGATGTGCCGCCCGCCGCGCTCGAAGTGTTCGTGTCGCCGTACCGCGATCAGGTGTTCTACAGCGTGAGCGTCGACGACGGCCGGTTGCTGGCGGGCTCGCCGGATTTTCCGCCGCGCGCGGCGCAGGCGCCCGACACGCCCGATCACTACGACGCCGACCTGCGCGGCCAGCCGGTGCGCGCGGTCGGCCTGGTGCGGCAAATGTACGACAACGGCGTGACGCGGCGCGTACTCGTGACGGTCGGCAAGACCGTGCGCTCGCGCGACGCGATGGCGCAGCAGCTCTGGCAGCCGCAACTGGTGCGGCAGATCGAGATGATCGTGCTGGCCGTGGTGCTGGTTTGCATCGGCCTGACGTTCGAATTGCGGCCGTTGATGAAAGTGAAGGAGGAGGTGGCCGACCGCGACCCGATGCAGCTCGAGCCGATTCGCGTCGAGCGCCTGCATACGGAGTTGCGGCCGATCGTCGAGGCGATCAATCAATGCATTGCGCGGCTCGGCGTACAGGTGGCCGCGCAACGGCGCTTTATCGCCGACGCTGCCCATCAGTTGCGCACGCCGCTCACGCTGCTGGGCACGCAGTTGCAGTTCGCGCGCCAGCAGGATGGCTTGACGCCCGCACTCGGCGAAGTGCTCGCGGCCATGCATCGCAGCAGCGGCTCGATGGTCGGGCTGACCAACAAACTGCTGCTGCTCGCACAGGCCGAGGCGGCCGACAACACCCAGTTAGCGGTGGAAACGGTGGATCTGGTGCCGCTGGCGATGGAGGTGGTGGAAGATCTGGCATTGCTCGCACAGGCTCGCGACATCGATCTGGGCGCCGAGTTGAACGGGCCCGCGCCGGTGGCGGGGCATCGCGGGCTGCTGCAGGCGCTGATCTCCAATCTGGCGGAGAACGCGATCCGTTACGCCGGCAAGGGCGGCCACGTCACGGTCGCGGTCGGCGCCGACGCGGAAACGGTCACGCTGACCGTGCTCGACGACGGGCCGGGCATTCCGCCGGAGTCGCGCAGCCGCGTGTTTGAGCCGTTCTTCCGGGCGTCGGCGGATACGGAAGGGACCGGGCTCGGGCTCGCGATCGTGCGCGAGATCGCGGACGCGCACCACGGCGAAATCACGCTCAAGCCCGGCGATGGCGGCAAAGGCGTGCACGTAACGGTGTCATTCCCGCGAGCGGCGGCAGGCGGTCTCCAGAGGGGCACCGACATATGAAAGAGAGGTCTACGAATCGTGTTCTCAGGTAGTTTGCGTGGGCGTTTGCTGTGGTGGCTATTGTTGCCGCTGGCGGCGTTCGTTTCCATTTCCGGCATGATTTCGTTCCGCAACGCGCAGACCACGGCCGACCTGGTTCAGGACAATGCGTTGCTGTCGTCGATGCGGATCATCGGCGAGGACGTCGACTGGGACAACGGCCGCGTCGTGATCCAGATTCCGCCGGCCGCACTCGAACTGTTCGAGTCGCCCGAGCAGGACAGCGTGTTCTATCGCGTCGAGGCGAGCGGACATCGTCTGCTGGCGGGCACCCCCGAGCTGCCGTTGCCGCCGGACTCAGGCGACGGCCCCACGGTCTATTCCACCCATCTCCAGGACGGCCGCGCCGTGCGCGCCGCTACTTACGTGCGGCAACTGTACGACTCAGGGCGTACCGAGGAAGTCGTCGTGGCGGTCGCCAAGACGGAAGGCTCGCGCGATGCGATGGTGTGGCGTTTGCTGCGTCCGCAACTGTCCGGCGAAGTGCTCACGCTGGTGCTGGCGATGCTTTTCGTCTATCTCGGGCTGACCTTCGAACTGCGACCGCTGATGAAGGTGAAAGACGACGTCGCCGATCGCAATCCTTCGCAGCTCGAACCGATTCGCGTGGCGCGGCTTCATGTGGAACTGCGGCCGATCGTCGAGGCGATCAATCAGTGCATCGCGCGCATGGGCCAGCAGGCCGCGACCCAGCGGCAATTCATCTCCGATGCGGCGCATCAGTTGCGCACGCCGCTCACGCTGCTGGATGCGCAGATCCAGTTCGCACGCCAACGCGAAAACCGCGATGCGGGGCTCGCCGAAGCGCTGACCGGCATGCACAAAAGCAGCCGCAAGATGACGACGCTGACCAACAAACTGCTGCTGCTCGCTCAGGCGGAGTCCGCCGTGCCGTCCAAAGAACATGAGCGTGTCGATCTGAGCGCGTTGATCGCGGGCGTGCTCGAAGAACTGATCGCGTTCGCACAGTCGCGCGAAATCGATCTGGGCGCGGAACTGGAAGATGGTCTGTACGTCACCGGTGACGAAGCACTGACCGCGGCGCTGGTGACCAATCTCGTCGACAACGCACTGCGCTATACGCAAGCGGGCGGCTGCGTGACGGTGCAGACGCAGCGCAGGAACGACATGGCGATTGTGCGTGTCGTCGACAACGGGCCGGGTATCAAAGCCGAGGCGAAGGCGCGCGTGTTCGAGCGCTTCTATCGCGCGTCGAACCATGCGGAAGGAACCGGCCTCGGTTTGCCGATCGTGCGCGAGATTGCCCATCGGCAGGGCGGCACGGTCACGCTCGAGCCGGGAAAAGACGGCATCGGTCTGGTCGCGACCGTCGAGATGCCATTGTGGGTAGCCGCGCTTCGAAGCGCGGCAACGAGGGGAGACATATGAAACTGCTGCTTGTCGAAGACGACGCCGACCTGGCGCGCTGGGTCATCAACCTGATGCAGGTCGAGCATTTCGCGCTGGATTGGGCGCAGGACGGCGAAAGTGCGGAGACCTTGCTCGGCCTGCAATGCTACGACGCGGTGCTGCTTGATTTGCGTCTGCCCGGCATCGGCGGCAAGGAAGTGCTCGCGCGTTTGCGCCGCAAACGCGACAACGTGCCGGTGCTGATGCTGACCGCCAACGGTTCGACCGACGACAAAGTAGCCTGCTTCTCGGCCGGCGCCGACGACTACGTCGTCAAGCCTTTCGACGCACGCGAACTGGTGGCGCGCATCAAGGCGCTGATCCGCCGTCAGGCGGCGGGTGACAAGGGCCAGTCGATCGACTGCGGCGATCTGCGCTATCTGTTCGATACACGCGAATTCCTGCTGCAAAACGAATTGTTGCCGCTGCGCCGGCGCGAACACGCGATCCTCGAAGCGCTGATTCTCAAGCAGGGCAAGACGGTCTCGAAGACCACGCTGATGGACAGCGTCTTCAATCTTGACGACGAACCGAGCGCCGATGCGATCGACATCTACATTCACCGTTTGCGCAAGCATCTCGCGAGTTCGAGCGTGAAGATCATGACCTTGCGTGGACTCGGCTACATCCTGCGCGAAGAAGCGCCTCGCGAAGGATTCGCCGAAGCGCTATAACCGCATTCCGCTATGTCGTTCCGCTAGTGACTTCACCGACGTTTGCTGCACGGCGCTACTCATTCGGTTTGTACAGCACGACCTCGCATCCGGGCGTCGCGTCGTTGAAACGGATTGACATGCCATGCATGCCCGCTACCGCGAGCGCCAGACTCAGGCCGAGCCCGCTGCCCGGCGTATGGCGGCTTGCCTCGCCGCGATAGAACCGTCGCAGCACGGCTTGCTCTTCAGCGGGGGCAATACCCGGCCCGTCGTCGGACACGCTGACGCCGGCACCCGTTCGGTCGCGGAACACCGTGAGTCGTACCTTGCCGCCGTGCGGGGCGAATTTGATGGCGTTCTCCACCAGATTGGCCAGCGCTTCGAACAGCAGGTTCGGCTCGCCCTGAATGTCCAGCGGCCCGGTGGTCGTGCGCCGCACTTCGAAGCTGATCTGTTTGTCCTCGGCGGTCGGCTCGTAGAACTCGAATACGTCATCGGCGACGGCGGCCAGATCGACATTCGTGAAGCCTTTGCGGCGCACGCCGCTTTCGATTTCCGAAATACGCAGCAGCGCATTGAAGGTGCGCAAGAGGCCCGTGGTTTCGACAATGGTTTCATCGATCGCGGCGCGATACTCCGCTTCGGTTTTGGCGCGCCGCTGCGCGCGTTCGAGCCCGCCGAGCATCCGCGTGAGCGGCGTGCGCAGATCGTGCGCAATTGCATCGCACACGCCCTTGACCTCGTGCATCAGCCGCTCGATCTCGTCGAGCATGCCGTTCACGACGCCGACGAGGCGATCCACGTCGTCCCGCTTCGAATGCACCGGTAGGCGCCTGCTGAGATTGCCGGCGACGATTTCTTCAATCGATGCGGTCACTGCATCGAGCCGCCGCATCGCCGAGATACCGATCACGCTCGCGCCGATCAAGCCGATCACAAACGTGAGTATGGCCGTGGAAAGCAGCGCGTGCAGCAGTTCTTCGTCGAAGTGGTCGAGTTCGCGGACGTTCTGGCATTGCAAGGCGATGCGGCTGTCGGACAGGCGCGCGGCGATACATCGTCCGGGCGGGTGGTCCGGCAGATTTGCGAGTCGCATCGAAAACGGCTTGTCGAAGTGGGGGATCGCCGGCTGCTCGCCTGGATAGCCGCCGGCAAGATGTTTGCCGCCGGTGTCGAACAGCGCGAACGGGCGCTGGCGGCGAGGGTCGAACTGGCCTTGATGTTGAAAGCGCGCAACCAGTTCGTTCGGGTCTTCGCGTATCAGCTGGGCGTGTTCCCGCACCAGCCAGTCGTCGATGCGTTCCTGTTCGAAGCCGGTGATCTCGCGATACAGATAGCCGAATAGCAGAATCGCGATCACGCCGAACAGCACCAGAAACAGCGTGGCAAGGCGAAAGCCGGTGGTGCGGTGCAGTTCAGTCAGGCGCATGCAGCATGTACCCCGAACCGCGCACGGTATCGATCATCGGCGCCGACCCGTCCGGGTCGAGCTTCTTTCTGAGGCGGCTGATGTGCACGTCGATTACATTAGTCCGCTCGTCGAGCCGGTAATCCCACACCGCCTCGAACAGCATGGTGCGGCTTACGACCTGGCCCTCGTGCTGCACCAGATATTCGAGCAAGCGGTATTCGCGCGGCAGCAGCGGCACCGGGCGGCCGCCGCAGGTCACTTCGCGCTTGAGCGGGTCGAGCCGCAGCGGCCCGACCTGATATTCCTGCACACCTGGCGCCGCTTCGCGCCGACGCATCAGGGCGTCGAGTCGCGCGGTCAGTTCGATGAACTCGAACGGCTTGGTCAGATAGTCGTCGCCGCCGGCACGCAGACCGCGCACGCGTTCGTCGACCGCGGACAGCGCGCTGAGAATCAGCACCGGCGTGAGCACACCGGCGCTGCGCAACGCCGCCAGCATGCCGAGCCCTTCGAGGCCGCCCGGCAGCATGCGATCGAGCACGATCGCATCATAGGTGTTGGCGACCGCGAGCATCAAGCCGTCGCGGCCCGTGCGCGCGGCTTGCACCGTGCAGCCGTGATCGGTGAGGGCCTCGACGATTTCCCCGAGGGTCTGCTCGTCGTCCTCGACGACCAATACATTCGACATGCCTCTATCCAGGTCAATGAGCCGGCTCAATCGGCTGGCCAAATAAGCGCGCGCCGGGCCGTTGCTACACTACGCCCGTACGTGCGATCTCCGCAGTATGCCGCGCGAAGCCGCACAGGCGTTTCGCGCCAACATGAAAAAATTTTAATGTAAGCCCATTTACGCATGCGAATCCTTCTGATCGAGGACGATACGCGCGCCAGTCAGTTCCTGGCACGCGGTTTGAGCGAGAGCGGTCTCATTGTCGACACGGTGACCGACGGTGCGACTGGGCTCGCCTATGCGCGCGAGGGCATCTACGACGTGATTGTGAGCGATCGGCTCTTGCCCGCGCTCGACGGTATGGCGCTCGTGCAGCAACTGCGCGCCGGCGGCGACACGACGCCAGTGCTAATGCTGTCGGCGGTCGGCGGGTTGAACGAACGAGTTGAGGGGATTCGCGCGGGTTGCGACGATTACCTTGTGAAGCCGTATGCGTTTGTCGAAGTGCTGGCGAGAATCGAAGCGCTTGCGCGGCGCGCGGATCGCAGCAGGATGAGCGAGCGGCTCGAGTGCGCGGATCTGATACTCGACACGCGTGCGCGGAGCGCGAGCCGCGCCGGCCGCGATCTGCGGCTGCAGCATCGCGAGTTTCTGTTGCTCGAGTGCCTGGCGCGACGCGAGGGACAGGTCGTGACGCGCAGCATGTTGCTCGAGGCGGCGTGGAATTACGATTTCGAACCGCGCGGCAATATCATCGACATGCATATGCATCGTCTGCGGACGAAGGTCGATCGCGACTTTCCGGTGGCGCTGATTCACACGGTGGTGGGCGCGGGCTATGTGCTCAATCCCGCGCCTTGAACGTTGTCGATAGCTGCGCACAGGCCCCGCTAAACGACCATGTTGCGGGCATGTTGCGCCGCATTAAATTTTTTTAATCATTGGGCGAAAGCGCCGACAGGACCTGCTGGCTAATCTGGCGAGATTCTTTGTTGCCAGAGGCGTTTCCATGTCAGGGCTGCCACGTTCGGCGCCGTTTTTTTCCGCCGTCAGTCCTCGTGCGCGGCATGCCGGCGCCGTGCGCGCTGCGTTGTGCACGCTGGCTGTCGCATTTCTGGCCGGCTGCTCGCTCGTGCCCGCCTATCAACGGCCCAATGCGCCGCTGGCGCAAACCTTCGACGGCGCGGCGGGCGCGTCGCTGGCCGATACGGTGCCGGTCAGAAGCGGCTGGTGGCGCGAGTATCACGACCCCGCGCTCGACGCGCTGGTCGAGCGCAGCCTGCACAATAACTTCACGCTGGCGTCGGCCATCGCGAGCGTCGAACAGGCGCGCGGCAATGCCGAGAAAGCCGGCGCGCCACAGTATCCATCGCTCTCGCTCGGCGGTACGTTCGATCGCAGTCACCAGGGCCGCGGCTCGACCACCAAGAGCCAGAGCCTGTTCGCCGAAGCCAGCTACGAGATCGATTTCTGGGGCTTCAATGCCGCCAATGCCAATGCAGCAGAGCTGCTTGCGCGCGCCTCCGAATTCGATCGCGATACGGTTGCGTTGACGCTGACGGCCTCGGTTGCGGACACGTATTTTCAGGTGCAGAGCCTGCGCCGCCGTCTCGCGATCGCGCGGACGATCTCCGGCGACGCGTCGCGCATTCTTCAATTGCTGCTCGCGCAACAGGCGGCGGGCGTCGCGACCGAGTTGCAGGTGCAGCAGCAGCGCAATGCGCTCGCCACCTTCCAGGCCGCCGTGCCGGCGCTGCAACAGCAACTCGACATCAGCGTGCATGCGCTCGCCGTGCTGGTGGGCACGGCGCCCGAACAATTCACGGTCAGCGAAGCCCCGCTCGCCGACATCGTCATTCCGCAGCCACGCGCGAATCTGCCCGCGAGCCTGCTCGAAACACGTCCCGACATCCGCTCGAAGGAAGCACAGTTGCAATCGGCGAATCAGAGCGTCGGCGCGGCGCGCGCGGCTTTTCTGCCGAACCTCGTGCTGACCGCCGACGGCGGCCTCAGCAGCAAATCGCTGTCGCATTTCCTGTCGAGCCCGTTCGCCGGCATCGCCGCTTCGCTGGCGGCGCCGATCTTCGACGGCGGCGCGCTGCGCGGCCAGTTGCATGCAAGCCGGGCGGCCGAGGCGAAGGGCGTTGCGGACTACCAGCAGGCCGTGGTGAGCGCGTTGCAGGACGTCGAGGATTCGCTTTCGGCGGCACAGCAGCAGCAACTCGCGGAAGCGGCCGACCAGAACGCCGCCGACGCCGCCCGCAAAGCCGCCACGCTCGCCCAGGCCCAATACACGCTCGGCACCGTCGATTTTCTGACCGTCCTCGACGCCCAACGCACGCTGTACCAGTCCGAAGACACGCTGGTGCAGGCACGGCTCGCGCGCCTCCAGGCGTCGGTCAGTCTGTTTCGCGCGTTCGGTGGCGGCTTCGGCATCACCGCCGATAGCGGCAGCAGTCCCGCTTCCTCTTCTACGCCTTCCCGCTCATGAAACCTGCAGACCTTCCGAACCACGAGGCGCCGCGCGCGCGTAGAAGCCGCGCGCCGATGATCGCGGCGTTGGCCGTTCTCGTCGTGATTCTCGTGGCGTGGTTCTGGCCGAGGCATCCGGCCGTCAAGCCGGCGCCGGCCGTGCCGGTGAACGCCGGCCATCCGGCGAGCCGCGACTTTCCGATCCGCGTCGCGGCGGTGGGCACGGTGCTGGCGCTCAATACCGTGGACGTCAAAGTGCGCGTCGATGGCCAGCTGCAGCGCGTGGCGTTTACCGAAGGGCAGGACGTGAAGGCCGGGCAACTGCTCGCGCAACTCGATCAGGGACCGTTGACCGCCCAGCTGCATCAAGCGGAAGCGGCGCAGCGCAAGGACCAGGCATCGCTCGATAATGCGCGGCTCGATCTCGCGCGTTATTCGAAGCTGGTCGGCATCGGCGCGGCGACCACCCAGGCGGTCGATACGGCGAAGTCGCAGGTGGCAGCACTCGCCGCGACGGTCGCCGCGGATGCCGCGCTGGTGCAGAGCGAGCGCCTGCAACTTAGCTTCACGACGCTCGTTGCGCCGTTCACCGGCCGCGTCGGCGCGCGCGAGGCCGACATCGGCGCAATCGTGCATCCGGCTGACACGACCGGCATCGTCACCGTCACGCAGATGGAGCCGATTACCGTGCTGTTCTCCGTGCCTCAGGACGTGCTGCCTGAGCTGCTCGCCAATCAGGCGAAAGCGCCGCTGATGGTGAACGTCACCACGCGCTCCGGCAGTACGGCACTTGCCGACGGCACGCTCGTGTTCGTCGACAGCACGGTGGATGCGACAACCGGCCAGATCAAACTCAAGGCGTCGTTCACCAACAAGGACCGCAAGCTTTGGCCCGGCGAACTGGTGAATGCGCGAGTCCTGGTGCGTACCGATCGTCAACGTCTGGCGGTGCCGAGCCGCGCGGTGGTGAACACGCAGAACGGCACGCAGCTGTATGTGATCGACGCGAACGGCACGGCGCGGATGCGGCCGGTGCAAACCGGTGTCACGGTCGACGGTATGACGGAGATACGCAGCGGCATTGCGCCGGCGGATCTGGTGGTGTTCGACGGACAAAGCCGGCTGAACCCGGGTGTGCACGTGGCGGCGACCATGGTGGCGCCGGTTGCCGAAGCACCGGCCAATGCGAACTCGGCGGGTAGCCAGGCTAATCAGGACAACCCGTCATGAGTCTCCTGGAATTGTTCATCAAGCGGCGCATTGCGACCAGTTTTCTGGCGATCGCGGTGCTGCTGACCGGCGCGGTGGCGTATTTTCTGCTGCCGGTCGCACCGCTGCCACAAGTGGATTTTCCGACCATTCAGGTCGTCGCGAAGTTGCCCGGCGCGAGCGCCGAGACCATGGCGACTTCGGTGGCGACGCCGCTGGAGCGGCAACTCTCGCTGATCGCAGGCGTCACGCAGATGACGTCGTCCAGCTCGCTCGGTAACACCAGCATCGCCATCCAGTTCGACCTGTCGCGCGACATTAACGGCGCGGCGCAGGATGTGCAGACCGCCATTAACGCAGCGGGCGGCAATCTGCCGAAGAATCTGCCGAACCCACCGACCTACGAGAAGGTCAACCCAGCCGACTTCACGCTGCTGTCACTGGCGCTGACGTCGCCATCGCTGACGCTCACGCAGCTCGACAGCTATGCCGAAGACTATCTCGCGCAACAGATCTCGCAGATGCCCGGCGTCGGCCTGGTCGATTTCCACGGCCAGCAGCGGCCCGCGGTGCGCATCCAGCTCGATCCGGACAAGCTCACCGCACGCGGCCTGACGCTGGAAGACGTGCGCTCGATCGTCGGCGTGCAGACGGTGAATGCGCCGAAGGGCAGCCTGAACGGCCCCGACCGCTCGGTGATTTTCAACGCGACCGACCAGATCACCACCGCGTCGCAATATCGCGATCTGGTGGTCGCATACAAAAACGGCGCGCCGATTCGCGTGTCCGATCTCGGCACCGTCCTGAACGCCGCCGAAGACAACCAGCAGGCCGCGTGGCTCCAGCACGAACGCGCGATCATTCTCGACATTCACAAGCAGCCGGGCCACAACGTCGTGCAGACGATCGCCAACATCAAGGCGAAGCTGCCCGCGCTCGAAGCGATCCTGCCCGCCGCCGCGCATCTGCATGTGGTGGGCGATCGCACGCAGACCATCAATGCGTCGGTGCACGATGTCCAGTTCACGCTGATGCTGACGATCGCGCTGGTCGTGATGGTCATTTTCTCGTTCCTGCGCAACGTGTGGGCGACGGTGATTCCGAGCCTGACGATTCCTCTGTCGCTCGTCGCCACGTTCGGCGTGATGTATCTGCTGGGCTATAGCCTCGACAATCTGTCGCTGATGGGCTTGACGATCGCGGTGGGTTTCGTGGTGGACGATGCGATCGTCGTGATCGAAAACGTGATGCGTCACATCGAAGAGGGTGTGCCGCGTATGAAGGCCGCGCTGCTCGGCGCGATGGAAGTGCGCTTCACCATCATCTCGATGACGATCTCGCTGATCGCCGTGTTCATTCCGATCCTGCTGATGGGCGGCATCGTCGGACGGTTGTTTCGCGAATTCGCGGTGACGGTGAGCGCGGCGATCGTGATGTCGGCACTCGTTTCGCTGACCGTCACGCCGATGCTGTGCGGCTGGTTGATCCGTTTGCCGGAGCCGAATGACGGCGGCCGGATGCGCAAGCTCGAGGCGTGGCTCGAGCGTGGCTTTGTCGCAGTGGAACGGCGTTACGAGCGCGGTCTCGACTGGGTGTTGGATCGCCCGAAAATGATGCTTGGTGTGACGATAGCGACGATCGTGGCGACCGGCGCGCTGTTTGTCGCCATTCCGAAGGGATTCTTTCCGCAGGAAGACTCCGGCTTGATCATGGGCGTCGCGCAAGCCGCGCCGGATGTTTCGCCTCGCGCGATGTCGCAGAAGATGCAGCAGCTCGGCCATATCATCGAAGCCGATCCCGCCGTCGATAACGTCTACTACTGGATGGGGCCGAATCCGACCGTGAGCCAGGGGCGCGTGATGATCAACCTGAAGGCGTTCGGTCAGCGCAAGGACAGTGCCGCGCAGGTGCTCAATCGTTTGAAGCCGCAACTGGCGAAGGTGATGGGCATTTCACTGTCGATGCAGGTGCGCCAGGACATTCAGGTGGGTGGCCGTATCAGCGCCGCGCAGTATCAGTACACGCTGCAGGACCCGGATATCAACGAACTCAATCATTGGGCGGGCGTGCTGACCGACAAGCTGTCGAAGCTTGCGCAACTCGCCGATGTCACGTCCGACCAGCAGGCCGCTGCCACCAGCGCGACGCTCGTGATCGACCGCAGCACGGCGTCGCGCTTCGGTATCACCGCGCAAGCCATCGACGACACGCTATACGACGCGTTCGGCCAGCGGCAGATTGCGACGCTGTTCACGCAGCTGAATCAGTACCATGTCGTCGAAGAAGTGGACCCGAGCTTCCAGTTGACCACCGACGCGCTCGCGCACCTCTACGTGCGCTCGCCGCTCACCAACGAACTGGTGCCGCTCGACACGCTCGCAAAAGTCGAAAACAACGTGTCGCCGATTTCGGTGAATCACCAGGGGCTGTTCCCGGCCGTGACGATCTCGTTCAATCTCGCGGCGGGTCAGTCGCTCGGTAACGCGGTGACGGCGATTCATCGGGCCGAAGTCGCGGCTGGCAAGCCCGATAGTTTGACCGGTTCGTTTCAGGGCACCGCGCAGGCGTTCCAGGCGTCGCTTGCGAGCGAACCGTATTTGATCGCCGCGGCGCTCGTGGTGGTCTATCTGATACTCGGCATCCTGTACGAGAGCGCGATTCATCCGCTCACCATCATTTCGACGCTGCCCTCGGCGGGCGTGGGCGCACTGCTTGCGCTGATGCTGTGCGGCCAGGATCTCTCGATCATGGGGATGATCGGCATCATCCTGCTGATCGGCATTGTGAAGAAGAACGCGATCATGATGATCGACTTCGCCCTGGTGGCCGAGCGCGAGCATGGCCTGTCGCCGCGCGAAGCGATCCGCGAGGCCTGTGTGCTGCGCTTCCGGCCGATCATGATGACCACGCTCGCGGCGCTGTTCGGCGCGCTGCCGCTCGCGCTTGGGTCTGGCGCGGGTGCCGAATTGCGCGTACCGCTCGGCATTGCGATTGTCGGCGGCCTGATCGTCTCGCAGATGCTGACGCTTTTCACGACGCCGGTGGTGCACCTGTGGTTCGATCGTTTGTCGCACTGGCTGGCGAAGCAGCGCGAGAGGGGCACTATGGTCGAACGGGAATCCGTTGGTTGAGCGCTGACGCGAATCGCGTGCTTGAGAAGTATATTTTTTGTATTTTGCGTGGCGCTTAAGCGTCTCTTAAGGCTCGGTCCAAGCTTGTCCTGGTGAGGTGTTGGACGACAGCCATTCGCGGTTCTTTTAGGTCTTTCGTAAGCCTTTCATAAGGTTTCCCGTCGCATATTGGCGCCTGGACGAAACGCGAGCGGACTTGCTCGCAACGTCGATCTATTTGCCTATCAACGGGAGAACCAGCGTGGCTGAGAGTTCGAACTATCGCGTTGCCGACATGAGCAACAAAGTGCCTGAAGTGACACTCGTCTTCTGGGCGATCAAGATCATGGCGACCACGGTCGGCGAAACCGGCGCGGATTATCTGGCTGTGCACGTCGGCCTCGGCACCACGCTGACCGGCGGGATGATGCTTGCGTTGCTGCTCGCCGCACTGGCCGTGCAGCTTCGCATGCGCAAGTACGTGCCGTGGATTTACTGGCTGACCGTGGTTCTGGTCAGCGTGGTCGGCACGCAGATTACCGATGCGCTGACCGACCGTCTCGGCATCAGTCTTTACACCAGCACCGTCGCATTCTCCATTGCGCTCGCCGTTGTGTTCGCCCTTTGGTATCGCCGCGAGCGGACGCTATCGATCCACACGATCGTCACGACACGCAGAGAGCTGTTCTACTGGGCCGCCATTCTGTTCACGTTCGCTTTGGGCACCGCGGCAGGCGACCTCGCGACAGAAGCGCTGGGACTCGGCTTCATGATCGGTGTGGCGGCGTTCGGCGCGTTGATCGCGTTGGTGGGTATCGCTTACTACATGGGCGGAAATCCTGTGCTGACCTTCTGGATTGCCTACATTCTGACGCGGCCGTTGGGCGCCTCGTTCGGTGACCTGCTGTCACAGTCGCGCGCATACGGCGGTCTCGGACTGGGCACGATCAATACGAGCGTGTTGTTCCTGAGCGCGATCGTCGTGCTGGTTATCTTCGCCAGCGCGCTCGAACAACGGTCCATACGCACGATCACCGCGCGTGAACCTTGAGCCCGCGGCGCTAGAAAAGCCGCACACATTGCCTTCTTTTTTCACCACGTTTTCTACCGACCATCAGAGCCAACCGAAGAGAACAATCATGAGTCAACGTACCCTCAGCAAGACCGTCATTGCCTCGTTCATCGCGATCTCCGCCGTCAGTTTCGGGCATATCGAGCCGGGCAGGATCGGCTTTTCGTCAGCGCAGGCTGCCGAGGCCGCCAAGGCTTCGAAGCTCGGCGACCTGTCGCCGTTCCGCAAGATTGCCGCCGATACCGCGGCTCTCGTCGACACAGGCAATCTCGCGGGTGGAAAAACGCGTATCAAAGATCTGGAACTCGCATGGGACGATGCGGAGCCTTCGCTGAAACCACGCGCCGCAGCCGACTGGCACACCGTCGACAAGGCGATCGACCGCGCATTGAGCGCATTGCGCGCCAGCACGCCGAATGCGGCGGAATGCAAACAGTCGCTTGCAGATCTGCTGACGGTTATCGATCGGATGAGCGGAAAGGCCTGACGCCGTGGCGATGCTCGATGCAGGCGTCATCCGCAAGGCTGCGGATGGTGTCGTCAATCGATATGGCATGCGAAGCGATAACGAATTCGCGTGACGCGCGAAACAGCTGTTTAAAGCAGTCGGAATTGATTCGACGCGGTTCGATACGCGGCGAGCGGAATCATCGACGCCGGGCTATGCGCTTTCAGGTGGAAGGCTCCGTGGCACGGACCAGACGATCGTTTACCTGGTCGAGCACGCCGATCTTCTTCCACGCGATATATCGAAGGTAGCAGGTCTGCTGTGGCGGAAAAGTCGCGGCAAGCCTGTGCCATTTTTCCTTGTTCTGCTGGACCCACAGGATTGCGTTGAGGATGTCCCGATCACTGCGGCGTGGTCGCCCGCGCGCTGACGGTAGTGCCGGAAATAGGCTCTGGACGCGATCCCAATCGGCGTCGGTGAGGGGAATGTGTAGTATCGGCCGCCCTGAATGTCTGTATTGGAAGGTCGCAGTCTTTGAATGCTGCGTTGCTACCATGCTAGTAAATCCTTCCGGGTCGGTCAAATACTCTTGTTGTGGTGCATGACAGTAAATCCTGGGCTGTCTCCGAACGTTCTCGGTCGCCCTGGCAAGCGGCCGGACCATGTCGACAATCACTGTCGACACGGTCGGTATGAGATACGGGTGTGAAATGCGGCTCGCGAACGGGATTCGCGGCCTGCGCTTGCCGTGCATGGCGCACGACAAGCGCAATGGCCTGCCTAGCGGTCGAGGAACGACTTCAGACGATCGGCGCGGCTCGGATGCATCAGCTTACGCATCGCCTTGCTTTCGATCTGGCGAATCCGCTCGCGCGTGACGTCGAACTGTTTGCCGACTTCTTCGAGCGTATGGTCCGACTTCGTGTTGATGCCGTAGCGCATGCGCAGCACCTTCGCTTCGCGCGGCGACAGCGAGTCGAGCGCGTCGTCGATCGCGGCACGCAAGTCGGCCTGCATCGCTGCGTCGGCCGGCGAGGACGCGGCCGAATCTTCGATCATGTCGCCGAGCGTAGCGTCACCGTCGTCACCCACCGGCGTTTCCATCGAAACCGGCTGCTTGGCAATTTTCAAAATGCCGCGCACTTTCTCTTCCGACAGTTCCATGCGTTCAGCCAGCACGGAAGGATGCGCTTCCTGGCCGGTCTGTTGCAAAATCTCGCGCGAAATGCGGTTTAGCTTGTTGATCGTTTCGATCATGTGCACCGGCACGCGAATCGTGCGCGCCTGATCGGCGAGCGAACGCGTCACGGCCTGGCGAACCCACCATGTCGCATACGTCGAAAACTTCCAGCCACGCCGATATTCAAACTTGTCGACCGCCTTCATCAAACCGATGTTGCCTTCCTGGATCAAGTCGAGGAAGAGCATGCCGCGGTTCACGTACTTCTTCGCGATCGAGATCACGAGGCGCAGATTCGCCTCGATCATCTCGCTCTTGGCTTTGCGCATCTTCGATTCAGCCGCGACCATCTGACGATTGATTTCTTTCAGATGCTTGAGCGGCAGTGAAACCGTCGCTTCGATGTCGATCAGTTTTTGCTGTTCCGACTGAATGGCCGGCAGATTGCGCTCGAGTGCCGCACCGAACGACGACGACCCGCGCGCTGCGCGCTCTGTCCAGCCAAGGTCGGCTTCGTGACCCTTGAACGATTCGATGAACTGCTCGCGCGGCATGCCGCTCTTCGTCACGACGATTTGCAGAATGCGGCGCTCGATTTCGCGCACCTGCGCGACCTGGTGCTGCACGTCGCCGCACAGGCGGTCGATGGTGCGCGCCGTGAAGCGAATCTTCGCGAGGTTCTGCTGAATCTCTTCGCGGGCACGCAGATAAGCTTTCGAGGTGACGTCACCACGCGTGTGCGACGCGTTCAACTGGTCGTACAGGATACCAACCCGGGTGAAGATTTCGAGGCAATCGTTAGTCAGTTGCCTCAGACGCGCTTCGTCCGCCGCCGAGGAATCGGCCGGGGCGACGTCGTCGTCGCTATCGCTGTCTTCGTCATCGCCGGTTTCAGTGTCGACGTCGGCCACCGCGTCCGCGCTCGTATCGACTTCCGCTGCCGCCGTATCTTCATTCAGACCGTCGACCAGTTCGTCGATGCGCAGCTCGCCGTCCACGACCTGTTGGGCGCTGGCCAGAATTGCGGAGATCGCGAGCGGGCAAGCGGCGATCGCCTGCACCATTTCGTGCAGACCGTCTTCGATGCGTTTTGCAATCGCGATTTCGCCCGCGCGGGTCAGCAGCTCGGTCGCGCCCATTTCGCGCATGTACATGCGCACGGGATCGGTTGTGCGGCCGAACTCGGAGTCGACCGTCGACAACGCGACTTCGGTTTCCTCGTCTGCCTGGTCGTCCGACACCACGGCGGGCGTGTTCGAGTTCAGCAGCAGGGTTTCCGCATCGGGGGCCTGCTCGTAGACCTGCACGCCCATGTCGTTGAAGGCGCTGACGATGCTGTCGATCGCCGCGGTTTGCGCGAAGTTGTCGGGCAGGTGATCGTTGATCTGAGCGTGGGTCAGGTAGCCTTGCTCCTTGCCCAACTGGATCAGCGCGCGCATCTGCCGCTGGCGTTCTTCGGCTTGTTGCGGCGGCAACTCGGCCGCGACGGGGATCGCCTTGCCCGCGCCCTTGCCTTTGCCGGTACGGCCTGCGGGTGCCTTGGCGGCGTATCCGCCCGTTTCGTGTTGCGAATCTTCGCGATCAAAAGGGTTCACGTATTCTCCTCTAGAGGCTTCGCTATGAGACGCAAGACGCGACCGTCAGGCGTTTCGAGCATGGCTCAACATCACCTGAGTGACTCAACGCGGTTGTTTGGCTGTGCTCTGGGGAGCAAAAAAGATGAGCCCGCGCGAAGCGGGCCGATAGAAATGCGCGAAATTCGCGCGGCTCGCATTATATACGAGCTTGCGCCGTTGCGCGCATTGTGAGCACATCAATTCGTGCACGCGTCTATGGTGGACTCGTTTGCGGTCGGTACAGGTGTCGGGCAGGTGCTTGTCTAAGGGCCGCATCATCAGTACGTCACGTGCAAGGACTGGTCCTTCACTATAGATGAACTGGTTCGTCCTCACACGATACGATCGCTGCAGACCATCCTGCTATATGTAGGGGGGCGCAACTTTTAGCGTCGATTCACACTTACCCACAAGAAAATTCACAAAAGGGGGTTGACGACATGTCGGTCGTTCTCCATAATCTCGCTTCTCTGCTGCAGATGCAGCGACGCAGAACGAAGCGGTGCCGGGTTGTGAAGTTGATGCA
>NZ_JAWRXB010000190.1:0-336 GCF_046535245.1 Paraburkholderia sp. SIMBA_030 | reverse complement strand
GCATCAGAAGTGGGCGTTTGGGATTACGAGCCACAAGACGTATTGGCAAAAGGTCGCGTTGGACCTGGTCAAATGCTGGTCATTGATACGTTAACAGGTCAAATTTTAGATACGACAGCTATTGCAACTTTACTAAAAACGGCGCATCCATATCGCAAATGGTTACGTGAAGAAGCGACGCGTGTTCGTGATGATGAGCGTCTAGAAGAGACATTGGCAACGCAAGCGTGCCGCGGTGATAAGCTAAAAGCGCTACAAAAAATGTATCATATCACCAATGAAGAGCGCACAGAAATCATTCGCCCTAATGCTGAAAATGGTCAAGAACCAGTCGGC
>NZ_JAWRXB010000189.1:0-336 GCF_046535245.1 Paraburkholderia sp. SIMBA_030 | reverse complement strand
ACCCAAAGCCGATATTGCGTATTTTTCAGTATGAGGTAAGTTCAATCCTGATAAGGCAATAAATCCACCAATCGGACGTATAAGTAGTAGGAAGGTAAAGCTGACGATATAGACGCGCCATGTCAGCTCGACACCTGCTTGCAACCCTTGACCGAGGAACATGCCGAAGATAACCAGCACTAATGACATCAATAAGCCTTCTGATTGCTCAGCGAAATCATGCAGTTTTTGATGATAGGTATGCTCACACTCTGAGCGACGAAACGCAAATGCAGCCACAAATACAGCGATAAAGCCATAACTGTGTACATACTCGGCAAGTCCATAGGCTAGTAG
>NZ_JAWRXB010000188.1:0-337 GCF_046535245.1 Paraburkholderia sp. SIMBA_030 | reverse complement strand
CCCATGGCGCGCTGGCCACCTACACGGCCATGGAGCATGCGACCCGTCTGGCGGGCGAGTTCGGCATCGGCGCCGTCGCGGTGCGTAACTCGTCGCATTTCGGCCCGGCCGGTGCATATGCGATGGATGCGGCAAGCCGGGGCTTTATCGGTTTTGCCTTCTGCAATTCCGATAGCTTTGTCCGTCTTCACGACGGCGCGATGCGTTTTCACGGTACCAACCCCATCGCCTGCGCCGTTCCGGTTCAGGGACAAAATCCCTGGCTTTTCGATATGGCGCCCAGCGCGGTTCCCTATAATCGCGTCCAGCTCTATCGCAGCCTCGGCCGCGATCTTCC
>NZ_JAWRXB010000187.1:0-337 GCF_046535245.1 Paraburkholderia sp. SIMBA_030 | reverse complement strand
CCCCGCGTTGTCAGGTACTACCTCGGCCAGGCGCACTACCGGTCCGTTCTGGATTACAGACCCACATCCCTCCAGGAGGCTGCGGCCGCCGTCGAGCGTATCGACGGTTTCATCAGCAAGGCAACGGCCATGCTCCAGACAAGCCTGGATGTTGCTCCGCAAGCGAACATACCGCCGGCGTTCAGTGCCGCCATGGACGATGACCTGAACGTGCCCCAAGCGCTCGGAGTCCTCCACGAAACAGTGCGTGCGGGCAACACCGCATTGGCCGCCGGCGACGGGGAAGCAGCCAAAGCGGCCCTGTACAGCGTGCTTTCCATGACCGAAGTGCTCGGGC
>NZ_JAWRXB010000186.1:0-338 GCF_046535245.1 Paraburkholderia sp. SIMBA_030 | reverse complement strand
CACTCTTACCTAAAATCTTTATCCTTTCCGCTAGATCTTTTCTAATATTTTTTTGAAAGGACTCTTGATTTCTTTTAGCACCGTTTGTTAATATTTTCCATCTTGGATCGGTTTTAATATTATTAAAGTCCGAGTCCTTATTTAACAGTTGATAAAATTCTATAGGATCATTCCAGCCATCTATCATATCACCATCAATAATTTTTTGTAGATATAAAAATGTCTTATCATTATTTCCTGCTAGGCTCCATGAACAAGCGCTATTATAAAGATTATTTTGCGTGCTCTTTCCATGCAATGAGCCAAATGCCAATTCAAATGTTTTGCCCGCTTCCTGG
>NZ_JAWRXB010000185.1:0-338 GCF_046535245.1 Paraburkholderia sp. SIMBA_030 | reverse complement strand
AACAACACTCAACCCTATCTCGGTCTATTCTTTTGATTTATAAGGGATTTTGCCGATTTCGGCCTATTGGTTAAAAAATGAGCTGATTTAACAAAAATTTAACGCGAATTTTAACAAAATATTAACGCTTACAATTTAGGTGGCACTTTTCGGGGAAATGTGCGCGGAACCCCTATTTGTTTATTTTTCTAAATACATTCAAATATGTATCCGCTCATGAATTAATTCTTAGAAAAACTCATCGAGCATCAAATGAAACTGCAATTTATTCATATCAGGATTATCAATACCATATTTTTGAAAAAGCCGTTTCTGTAATGAAGGAGAAAACTCACCGA
>NZ_JAWRXB010000184.1:0-339 GCF_046535245.1 Paraburkholderia sp. SIMBA_030 | reverse complement strand
CCCTTGGCTCCCGAACAGATCAAGGTTCACCGTGGCCGGGGTTGAGGAGGCATTGCTGACATTCAGCACAGCGGTGCGGCCAACTGACGTGCTCGCTCCAAGGATCCAAGCATCGTTGCCGGGCTGTTGGCACTGCGCTGAGGCAAGCCCGCGCAGATCACCGTCCGTGGCGGAGTACGTGACGTTTGCGGCCATGGATGCCTGCTCATTGCCGATGGGATCAGCGCCCACCACGGTTGCGGACGTCACCGGACTGATGGAGGCCAAAGCTGCCGCCAGGACCGGAGGGCCGGTGGTCGGCGTCGGACTGGCCGTGGGTGCCTTAGCGATCTCCGCCAC
>NZ_JAWRXB010000030.1:0-83336 GCF_046535245.1 Paraburkholderia sp. SIMBA_030 | reverse complement strand
GACGCGTCGCGCTGTCGATTCACGTAACCACCTGTCCCGTTATGCCGGAATTCTTTCGAGCAGGTGCGTCACCCGTTCCTGCTGTCCCGCTTTTCTCGGGCCGCAGCAACTGCACTGGCTTGCAGTGAAGATAGCGGCGAGGCGCTTACGGGTGCAGTCGCGCAGTACCGGCAATCCTTCCATCGCCCAGTAGACAGAAAGAATCCCCCGCACAGGACCACGCTAATTAACCGATAAGAAAGCAAGGAAAGGCAATGCCGTAGATACACGGAGATAACGCGCCGCGGAGGCAGAGAAAAGCGGGAAAGACCAGAAAAGATAGAAAAAAGGATACCTAACCAAAACAAGAAACCAGAATATGAATGAACCACATGGGTAGACGAACCCGTCTGACGCCCGTATAATCCCGTCATCCTGACCGCGAACATCGCAGCTACATAAGCCAAGTTAGAGGGGATTGAGTGCAAATTAGCAGCAATCCGCATTTAGCCTGCCGCAGGTAACAATCCAACCCCAGGGGCCCCAAACCCCGCCGGCCAAAGCAAGCCCATCGGCAGCTCAAGCCGGCCACATCGATGGATCTGGCACCAGTCGTTACTCACTGGCAAGCCACCGAGGGCAAAAAGCAACCCACCGCCCAAAGCCCTCGCGCCGGGCAAAAAAACCGGCGTCACTCGGTTCACTTCGCGGCACAAGCCGCGTCCCGAACTTCCCATTCGCAGCGTCATCACGACGCCTTTGCGGCGCGGCCATTCCCGCGCGCTGCTCGAACAAGGAGGCGCATCTCCATGATTCAACGTCCTGCCAGGCTGATCGGCAGTCTTGTAGCCATCGGCATTGTCATCGCGCTGTTGTACCGCGCGATCGACCCCGGCGCGCTGCATCAGCACGCGCCCGATCTCGTCTACTACACGAAAAGGCACCTGCTGCTCGTCGGCTATTCGATGGCGCTCGCGCTGCTGGTCGGCATCCCCGCTGGCGTGCTGCTGAGCCGCCCTTCGCTCGCGCGTCATGCCGAACGTTTCATGCAAATCTTCAACATCGGCAACACGATTCCATCGTTGGCGGTGCTGGCGATTGCACTCGGCATCTTCGGCATCGGCGATATACCGGCGCTGGTCGCACTGTTCCTCGCGTCATTGCTGCCTATCACGCGCAACGCTTACGAAGGCATGAAAAACGTGTCGCCCGCCTTGCGCGAAGCGGCGCGCGGTTTGGGTATGACGGGGTGGCAGTCGCTGCTGCGCGTCGAGCTGCCCAACGCGATGCCGATCATCATCGGTGGCGTGCGTACGGCGCTGGCGATCAACGTGGGCAGCGCGCCGCTCGCGTATCTGATCGGCGCTGACAGCCTCGGCACGCTGATTTTCCCCGGCATTTACCTGGACAATCAGCAGCAGCTTCTGCTCGGCGCCGCGGCCACCGCGATTCTCGCGCTGGTGCTCGACGGCATTGTCTCGGCCGGCAGCCGCTACCTGCTCGCACGACGCGGGGTGACGGCATGATGAATCTGTTGAAGCGCGGCCGCTGGATCGCAGCCGGCGCGCTGCTCCTGGCCAGCTTCCACGCAAGTGCGGCCACCTTGGTGCTCGGCGGCAAGAACTTCACCGAGCAATATGTGCTGACCGAAATCACCGCGCAGTATCTGCGCGCGAAGGGTTACACGATCGATGCCCGCACCGGTCTCGGCAGCACACTGCTGCGTAGTGCGCAGGAGAACGGTCAGATCGACGTGGTGTGGGAATACACCGGCACGGCTGCGATCGTCTACAACAAGATCACCGAAAAGCTCGATTCGAATACGATGTACGAACGCGTCAAGACACTCGACGCCAAACGTGGCCTCGTCTGGCTCGATGCATCGCCGCTGAACAACACGTACGCGATCGGCTTGCCCGAGCAGGTGGCGCGGCAAACCGGCATCCGCACGATCTCGCAGCTCGCGGCCAGGATCGACGCCGAGCCGAATAAGAAGCACGTGTTCGCAATGGATGCGGAGTTCGCCAATCGTCCGGATGGTCTGAAGCCACTCGAAGCCGCCTATGGCATTCAGTTCAGCCGCGCGGAAACGCGGCAGATGGACCCAGGTCTCGTCTACACCGCGTTGCATAACAACCAGGTGTCGATCGGTCTGATCTACACGACCGATGGCCGCGTGAAGGGTTTCAATATCACGCCGCTCGAAGACGATCGCCACTACTTCCCCGCGTACAACGCAACGCCGGTGGTGCGCAAGCCGATCCTCGACCGGAACCCGCAACTCGCGACGCAGTTGAACGCGCTGTCCGCCGCGCTGAACAACGACACCATGCTGGAGATGAACAAGCAGATCGACATCGACGGCAAATCGGTGCGCGAAGTGGCGGCGGAATTCCTGCGCACGCACAAGCTGCCTTGAGCGGAGACCTTTGATGAACGTATTCGACTATTTATCGGCCAACTGGCCGGAACTGCTGCAACTGACCGCGCAACACGTGTGGCTGGTGGGTATCGCGGTGGGCTGCGCGATTCTGGTCGGCGTGCCCCTAGGTATCCTGATCAATCGCCACGAGTGGCTCGCGTCGCCATTGCTGGGCGTGGCGACCGTGGTGCTGACCCTGCCGTCGATCGCGTTGTTCGGTTTGATGATTCCGGTGTTCTCGCGCTTCGGCCAGGGCATCGGCGCGGTGCCGGCGATCACCGCGGTGTTCCTCTATTCGCTGCTGCCAATCATGCGCAACACCTACCTCGCGCTGCGCAATGTGGACGCGGGGATCAAGGAAGCCGGCATCGGTATCGGCATGACGGTCTGGCAGCGGTTGCGCCTCGTCGACTTGCCGCTCGCGGTGCCGGTGATTCTCGGCGGCGTGCGCACGGCGGTCGTGATGAACATCGGCGTGATGACGATCGCGGCGGTGATCGGCGCGGGCGGCCTCGGCACGCTGATCATCCGCGCGATTGGCCAAAGCAACATGATGAAACTATTGGTGGGCGCCGTGCTCGTGAGTGTGCTCGCGATCGTCGCCGACCTGCTGCTGCAAGCATTGCAACGCTTGCTGACACCGAAGGGAGTGCAAAAGACATGATCGAACTCGATCAACTGACCAAAACGTTTACGCAGAAGGACGGCCAGCAGGTACGCGCCGTCGACTCGGTGAGCCTCACCGTCGGCGAAGGAGAAATCTGCGTGTTTCTCGGCCCGTCGGGCTGCGGCAAGACCACCACGCTAAAGATGATCAACCGTCTGATCGCGCCGACTTCGGGCCGCGTGCTGATCAATGGCGAGGACACCTCGGGTCTGAACGAAGTCGAATTGCGCCGTCACATCGGCTACGTGATCCAGCAGATCGGCCTGTTTCCCAACATGACGATCGAAGAAAACATCACGGTCGTGCCGCGTCTGCTCGGCTGGGACAAGAAGCGCTGCCGCGAGCGCGCGACCGAGTTGATGTCGATGGTCGCGCTCGAGCCGAAGCAGTATCTGAAGCGCTATCCGCGCGAGTTGTCGGGCGGACAGCAGCAGCGGATCGGTGTGATTCGCGCGCTGGCGGCCGATCCGCCGGTGCTGTTGATGGACGAACCGTTCGGCGCGGTCGACCCGATCAACCGCGAGTCGATCCAGAACGAGTTCTTCCAGATGCAGCGTCAGTTGAACAAGACCGTGATCATGGTGAGCCACGACATCGACGAAGCGATCAAGCTCGGTGACCGCGTGGCCGTGTTCCGCCGTGGCCAGCTGGTGCAATACGATCACCCGGACACGCTGCTCGCGCATCCGCGCGATGAGTTCGTCGGCGCGTTTGTCGGTCAGGACAGCACGCTGAAGCGTCTGCTGCTGGTGAAGGCCGGCGACGCCGCGACGCAACCGGAAACCGCGCGCGCCGACACGCCTGTCGCACGCGCCTTCCAGATGATGGACGACAGCGACAGCCGCTATCTGACCATCGTCGACAACAACCGGCAGGCGCTCGGTTACGTTACGCGCCGCGCGGCGCGCGCCGGGCAGGGCGTGTGCGGCGAGCATCTGAGCGAGTTCAAGGCCACGGTGAGCGCCGACGAGCATCTGCGCATCGTGCTGTCGAAGATGTATCAGTTCAACTCGTCATGGATGCCGGTGATGGACAGTGACGGACGCTATGTCGGCGAAGTCACGCAGGATTCGATCGCCGATTATCTGAGTTCGGGCCGCTCGCGTCGGCAGTCCGGTCAACCGGCCATCGTGTCGCCTGCCGTTGCCGCGGCCGAAGCGGCCGAAGCGGCAGCCGCGCAGGCCGCCGCGGCGCACGCTTGAGGTCCGCCACAAGCTAGTCAGGCCGCCCACCGGCCTTCGCTCGATCTCGGCGCGAAGGCCGCGTATGCCGCCAGAACCGCCGCGCCTGGAAGACGACGCGCGCGCAAAAATCCTGATGTATCGATGGACGCCTTAACGTAGATCAGGCAGATCGCGCTGGGTCCCATCACGAATGGACGGCAGCGCACGATCGGTATATAACAACGTGAAAGATGGCGTGTTCACCGGTGCTTCAACAGGAGAGATGTTTCATCATGACGCAAGACGTAACACCTAAGCCGCCCACGGGCGACCGGCCCGAGCTGGAACACCTCGATGCCGCGCTCACGCATGTGGAGCGGCAAGTATCGTCGGGCAGCATTGCTTCGGGTGCTGCAAAGGGCATTCTGTACAGCCTGATCGAAACGCTCGGCGCGTTCGTCGGCGATCCCGATCTGCCGGAGCATGCGCGTTCGGGTTACGAAGGCCTGCTGGAAACCGCTCGCGAGTTGCGCGCAAGGATTGAGCACTGAGAAAGTGGGGCGTTCACGCTTGCACGCTGCTGTCGGCGCTCAACGCATCGACCCATTCCGGCGGCCCGGAGGTGATTTCCAGCTGCGGCGTGCCGTGCCAATCCGCGCAACGCTGCAACGCGCGGCGCAGATCGCCCGCAAGGCGCGCACTCAGGCGCACGCCGGGTTCGATGTGCAGCGACTTCAGTTCGAACACGCCGCTGGTCCGATGTGCTTTGGCATCTACGCGGCCGACCAGACGGCCTCGGCTCAACAGCGGTAGAACGAAGTAACCGTATTTACGTTTCGCCGCGGGTGTATAGCATTCGATCGCGTAGTCGAAATCGAATAGCGCGGCGGCGCGCTTGCGGTCCCACACGACCGGATCGAACGGCGAGAGCACCGTGGTGGCGCTCGAAGCGAGTTTGCCGTTGGCCGCATCGTCGATCATCGACGCGAATTCGTGGTGGACGAAGGTGTCCTGTTTCCAGCCTTCCACTTGTACGGGAATCAGCTCGCCCTGATCGGCGAGCGCATGCAGTTCGTCGCGATACGGACGGCGCGGCAGCCGGTAGTAATCGGCAACCCAATCGGCCCGCGCGACGCCGAGCGCGCGGCAGGTGCGACGCAACACTTCCCGGGTGACGGTTTCCGCCGGCGGCAGATCGCGTGCGTCGTCCCAGTCCGGCAGCACGCGCTCGGTCAGATCGTAGACACGGTGAAAATTGCGCCGCTCGGCCACCATCAATTGCCCGATCGCGAACAGCACCTCCAGGTGGCGCTTCTCCGGCTTCCAGTCCCACCAGCCGTTGCTCTTGCCCGCTTCGCGAGCGAAATCCGCTGAGCGCACCGGGCCGGTCGCACGAACATGCGCGAGCAGGCGCTCGATGTCCTTGCGATGCTTCTTGTGCCACTCAGCCGCGTATTTCCAGCCCATGCCGCTCGGATCGAGCATGCGGTGGCGCAGCAGACCGTAGTCTTCGGCCGGCACGAAACAGGCTTCATGCGACCAGTACTCGAACAGTTTGCCTTCAGCGAGGTGCTCGTCGAGCCACTGCTGCGGATACGCGCCGAGCCGGCTGAACAGTACGAGGTAAGGGCTGCGCGCGACGACGTGGATCGTGTCGATCTGCAATTGCGCCATGCGGTGAATCGCATCGAGCACGTCGGCTTTGATGGCCTTGCGGCGCGGCGGCGTCAGCAAACCCTGCGCGGCCAGATGCAGGGTGCGGGCGGCGGATAGCGAAAGGGTCTTCACGCGAGTGTCGGTCAGTGAGTGACTGCGTTGGGGAGCGGACGCGAGATCCGGCGCCGGGATCGGCAGTCGCTACTTTAGCGTGAATACGGCAGACGAATCGGAGCAGGGCGGTGGATCAGGGTGCAGGCGCCGGGAAGCCTGCCGAAGCGCGAGCCGGTTCAGGCGCCCAGAGCGACTGCCTCGCCCGCCGATACCGCCAGAAACTGATGGATCTGCGAGACCACGGCTGCGCCTTCCCCGACTGCCGCGGCGACCCGTTTGGTCGACCCGGCGCGCGCATCGCCGATCGCGTATACACCTTCGACGGTCGTGCCGAGATCGCAGGTCGATGCGCCGTCGGCGCTGATGCCAGTCAGCACGAAGCCCTTGGTGTCGAGTTCCACGCCGCAGGTGCGCAGCCAGTCGGTATTCGGGTCCGCGCCGGTAAAGAGGAACAGGTGCCGCGTGTCGAACCGATCGGTGCCGTCGGGCAACGGCTTCTTCAATGCCACCGACGCGAGGCCGCTTTCATCCGCGTCGAGCCTGCCGATCTCCGAGTTGGGATGCACGAACACATTCGGCAGCGAGCGGATGCGGTCGATCAGGTAGCGCGACATGGTGGCTTCAAAGCCGCTCCGGCGAATCAACACGTGGACTTTGGCGGCGTGCGTCGCCAGATAGACGATCGCCTGGCCCGCCGAGTTGCCGCCGCCCACCAGCACGATCTCCGCGCGCTTGCACAGCTTGGCTTCGACCGGCGACGCCCAGTAATAGACGCCGCGCCCGTCGAGGCGTTCGAGGCCTTCGAGTTCGGGGCGCCGGTACACTGCGCCGCTCGCAATCACGATCGCGCGGGCAGCGATGTGGCCGCCGCACTTGAGTTCCAGCCGATGCGGCGACTCCGCGCAATGCAGCGCCTTGACGTGGACCGGAATCGCGACATGCGCGCCGAACTTCTGCGCCTGCACGAACGCGCGGCCCGCCAGCGCCTGGCCGGAGATGCCGGTCGGAAAGCCGAGATAGTTTTCGATTCGCGAACTGGCGCCCGCCTGGCCGCCCGGCGCGCGGCTGTCGAGCACGATCACCTGCAGTCCTTCGGACGCCGCATACACCGCGGTGGCGAGGCCTGCGGGGCCGGCGCCGACGATCGCGACGTCGTACACGACCGAATCGTCGAGATCGGGCAGCAAGCCGAGACAGCTAGCGAGTTCCGGCATGCTCGGATGGCGCAGCACCGAGCCGTCCGGGCAGATGACCAGCGGCAGGTCTTCTTTTTGCGCGGCGAACTGTTCGATCAGACGCAGCGCGTCTTCGTCGCGCTCGTCGATCACCGAATGAGGATGGCCGTTGCGCGACAGGAAGCCTTGCAACAAAACGAGCCGCGAGTCGGTGCTGTTGCCGATCAGGATCGGGCCGCCCGCGCCTTTTTCGATCAGCGCGACGCGGCGCAGGATCAGCGCTCGCATGATGCGCTCGCCAAGTTCGGCTTCGGCGACGATCAGCGCGCGCAGCTTGGCCGGCGGGATCAGCAGCGCGTCGACCGGACCGAGCGCCATGCCGTTGACCAGCGCGGGCCGTCCCGACAGTTGCCCGACTTCGGCGAGAAAGTGCCCGGCGCCATGTTCGGCGATCGAGACTTCACGTCCGATGCCGTCGCGCTGATACACCTTTACGCTCCCGTTCAGCACCACGAACATGCCGGGGCCGGTATGGCCGGTCTCGAACAGCAGATCGCCGGCCTCCCAATGGTGTTCTTCGCCGAACCGGCGCAGGCGCTTGATTTCCTCCGACGTAAGTTCCGGAAACATCTGGTGCTTGCGCGTCGCGAGCGACGAAAACGGCGCATCGGCGACTACGGCTTGTTGTCCTTCAGCTTCTTGAGTCGAAAGCATTGAACCGCTCCTTCTGTCTTCATCCTGATTGTTCGACGGCGAAGCGGCGCGGGCGCACGATGGCGCTAATGCGGGTGCGCGCTGCGCTACACGGCCTTCGGCGCGATATCGTCGACCGCCACGTCCGGCGGCGGCGTATCGGGCAGCGCTTCCACCGCCTTGCCCGAGTCGCGCCAGGCTTCCATGCCGCCGCGCAGCGGCAGCACATCGGCGAAGCCGGCTTCGTTCATCTGCTTGGCCATCCATGCCGCGGAAATCTCGTTCGGGCACGAACAGTAAATCACCACCTTCTGATCGCGCGGGTACTTCGCGACGATCTCGTCGAGTTGCCGCTCGTCGGCGAAGAGCGAGCCCGGAATCACGAACGGATCGAGCTTACGCTTTTCATGCGAACGGATATCGAACAGCACCGGCGTGCGGCCGGCCGCGACCAGTTTCGCCAGCTCGTCGACTTCGATTCGCGCGGACGCGAGCTTCGAAATCAGTTGGCGCCGGCGCATCCAGCGATAACCGGCGTACAACAGCAGCAAAGCGACGGCGACCAGCGCAGCCGTACGGCCGAGGCGCCCGGCGGCGGCGAACAGCATGTCGATCTGCTTCGCGAACAGCGCGCCGACGATCAGACCCGTGCCGGACCATAAAGCGGCGCCGACGCTGTCATATGTGAGGAACGTGCGGTAGCGCGTGCCCATCGCGCCGGCCATCGGAATCGACACGATCGACAGGCCCGGGACGAACTTTGCCACGGCTAGCACGCGCACGCCCCAACGTCCGAAAAATCGTTCTGTCTTTTTCACGCAAGTGTCGCGCGACAGCGAAAGGCGGCAGATCGCCTTCAGCGTGTTGCCGCCGTATAGACGCCCGGCGAGATACCACGCGCTGTCGCCGATCAGCGTGGCGAATATCGACAGCACGAGCACGGGCATCAATTGCGTGCCCACCGAGCCGGGATGCATCGCGGCCATCGCGCCGAACAGGACGAGCGACGGCATTGCCGGGACAGGCAGCCCCAGGGAGGCGGCCAGCACATTGGCGAAAATGAGTGCCGGCCCGTATTGCTCGACGAGATCATGTAGCATCGGCTTACATCCGCAGCCCTTTCAGGAACGGAATAGGTGGGGGAAACAATAGAGAATGCAAGGATTATGGACGCATTTTCAATACGTGCAAACGCTCAGCAACGATACCTGTTATTCGGGTGCGGCAAGTGCTGATGCGGCGCGCCGATTGACCGTCCGGCCGGACCTCCGCCGATTAAAACGGGTATTAAAAAGGTGAATAACTTGAGGTAAGGCCTGCTCGGCGCGCGTGCGCAGCGGCAGTGAAAGCCAGTCGCGAAAGCGAATTAAAAGCGGCGAATTAAAAGCGCGCGTGGATCAGATCGAAATGAATTGAAGCGCGCGGTGGCGCGTGGCCACCCGGCACCCGCGAGACAGCGCGATGCCGGGCGCCAGAGCGTTATTGACGATGATTGTGCTGTTCGCCCGGCAACTCCGCGCCATGCGCGCGAATCGCCGCAATCAGTTCCGCAGGCGTGATTTCGTAGCGCACTTCGCGGTGAATGCCTGGCTTGCGCTCATCGACTTCGATCAGAAGAATGCCTTTGCCGTCTTCTGTCGATTCGAGGCGCAGCGAGCGGAGTTCGCGCGCCGTTGCGTCGTCGTATTCGGTGAGCAGGGCCATTGACCCGGAGGACCCGGTAGTGCGCATCGAGGTTGTCCTTGTTCCGTTGTTGATCGAACCAATTGTACGGGCAGGATGGAGCGCCGTCTGTCGTGCCGCGCTCACATCGGGATATCCGCCCGTTCATTCAACTGCCTGCGGGTGCCGCCCTGCGCGCCCTCTTGCGGGTCGCACGGAGCCGCTCGCCGCGCGGTGCGTGCTGCGCCGCGATGATAGCCAGTTTAACGCGACTCTTCGCAACGGCGGATGCATTTTTCGTGCCCTGCGGCGGTGCAATCCTTCTTCCTGGCTGTCATGTTGCTGACGCGCGCTTCGGTTAGCAAGTTTGCGGACCTGTTTTGATTTATCGCGGCGATCCCGGCGGCTCGTTCAGGCTAGCCAACTCACGCAGGTCGGGCGCGCGCAGCGGCGCGTCGGCGGCGAGGAAAAACTCGTCGAGCTGAGGCGGGGCGGCGGTGGTGCCGCTCAACATCGCGTGCGCCTGGCCGCGATGATGGATCTGATGGACGAAAACATGCGGCAATACGCTGCCGATCTTTTCGCGCTGCACGCCGACAGCCGGGCCGCGGTCGATCCGCACGTCGCGTTGTAAAGCATCGTCGGTCAGCGATTCGCAGAAGGCCAGCAATTGCCGGTCGCTCTCTACTTGTGCATCCCGCAGGTCGGCTGCGCGCGGATAGGGCAATTCGTTGTCGAAAATGGTGAGCCCCTTGCCGCCGTCGACCAGCGCGTCGAAGTAATACCGATCGACCAGCAGAATGTGATTCAACGTGAGCTGCAACGACGGAAAGAAACTCACCCTGCGCCCGGCGAAGGCCTCATCGGTCAGCGTGAGACAGGCGCGGTACAGGCGCAGATTCGACCACGCGTTGTTGCGCGCCATGGCGGTGTAGTGGGAAGACAGCGGATTGATGTGCGGCGCATCGGAAGCGGTCACGTCAGTCTCCGGTGATGGTGGATCGTGTTGCCTGCACCTCGCAAGGCTTACTGGCAAATGCGGGCGAATGCAGGCGCAGTCTGCCTAGCGTAGCATCGCTTCGCGCCGGGTGCGCCTCGGTGCCGCGCCGTGCCGGGTTACAGCGACGCGCCAAACCCGTGCCGATTGCTCCCGTATTTCCTCACCGTTTGCACGGCTGCCTCGATCGACGGCTACGCTCAGCCGCGAGCACGGCCTCAAGGTTCGCCACCGAACAAGCGACCAGGAAACAACGGGCAGAAAACGGACAAAGAACGAGCAGAAAACGGGCAAAAAAAATAGCCCGTCCAGAAAGGGACGGGCCACTAAACGCCGTTGTTACTCGGGTCAGCCAGCCCACACAATCCACTGGGCGCTGACGGTTCCATCCTGGTGTGTCAATACCGGGCTGTCGAGGTGGGAGTAACGCCGATCTATCAGATCAATGTCGTGTCTATCAGATCGATGTCGTTTCTTCCTGCTCGATATCGCGCGCGATGGCGTGTGCAGCATTGCGCGAGACTTCGTGTGCCTCCGCGCGCGCCTGATTGTGCGCGGCGGCCTGGCGCTTAGCCGTTAATGCAGGGATGCTTTATGCGTGATGAATACTCGCGGTGACCTCCGTACTCGAGAAGCGATACGTACCCTTGCCGGCTTCCTTTGCGTCGTACAACGCCGCGTCGGCGCGCTTCATCAATCGTTCGAAGGACTCGCCGCTCACCGCGAACGCGATGCCGATGCTGGTGCCGATGCTGACTGCATCGCCTGTCGATAGCCAATACGGCCTGGCGATCTGGCGGATAACGCGTTGAGCGAGTGCGACGGCGCCGGACGAGGTTGCATTCTCGAAGACAACGGCGAACTCATCGCCGCCGAGTCGCGCCACCAACTCCTCACATTGAAGCAACTCCCTCAACCGGTCTGCAACGGTGACCAGTACCTCGTCTCCGGCATGATGACCGAACCGGTCGTTGACCTGTTTGAAGCCGTCCAGGTCGAGACACATTACCGCCACTGCCGCTTCGCGGTTCGACGCGCAACGGCGGAGAATCCCTTCAATCTCGTCGCGCAGTTCGCGGCGATTGGGAAGACCCGTGAGCGGGTCGTGACGCGCCAGATAGAGGATTTTCGCTTCGGACTCCCGGCGCTCCGTGACGTCTTCGATAATGATGACAGCGCTTCCATCCGGTACCGGGTTTCGGGTCATCTCGAGCTGGCGGCCGTCGTTGAGTTCCATATCGAAGGGACTCCCTTCATTTGCTAGCCATACGGCGCACTGCTCGACAAGTTGCCTTCTGAGCGTTTCTCCAAACTTCGCCAGTCCCACGTGGCCGATAAACTCAGGGAGCGGGACGTTGAGCTTCAACATTTCGACAGTCGCGCCGAACAGATCGGCGGTTCGGCGGTTGGCAATAATCACCTTGCCGGCGCTATCGATCGTGCATAGCCCGTGAGGCATATGCGCCAAGGCGGCGTCGAATCGGGCTGCAAGTTCAGCATGCCGCTGTTCCGCCGTCATCAGGGCAACGAGCACCTCGTAGTGTCGGCGGACAACCGAAGCCATTGCGGCGATGTACATGAGGACCGGCGGCACGAGAATCCACGACCCGCTGCGAGGCGCGAGCAGCGCGCCCAGCGCAATGGGCGATGCGCCCAGGCAAATCTGTGCGATGGCCAGACGGGGCAACGCCGCATTTCTCGACGCGATGCCGCCGAGAATTCCGGCGGTTACCATGACGGCGAGCGAGGCTAACTCCGCATCCGCGGACATGACACACGCCATCGTCCCGATGCCGAACAGGAAGCAGGCCAGCAGCGAAACCGGTGCGTAGTGCATTGCCCACGGACCGGGATGAGCCGCTTCTGTCCGGTTGCGCACGACGTAAGCACGGGCGATGCCGAGCCGTGCGGCGAGGAGGCATAGATCCGCTATCAGCCATAGAGCCGCCCACATCTGATGCAGACGGACGAGGGCAACGAACGCAACAAATGCACTGGCGAGGCCCGACAGGAGCAGTGGCCGCGTACGCTCAAACAAAGTCGATAGCAGTGACGCCCGGAGTGCGGCTGTCACTCGTCCGTGACCCGACGACGGCGTCGCAAGAATTGAATCGAGGATGAACGTCCTGCCTGACATGGTGTGCCCGCGCAGTGAAGGTTAGTTTCCGGGCCGCGTCGATTGACGGCCGCTCCCTGCGTTTACGGCGGGAGCGGCTGTTTTCTTGATGAGTGTAGCTACTTATTCCGCATGCCGGGCTATTCATCTGATCAATACGCGACCGGTCGGCTCTTCTCTTATATTTCCGGTCGACTGCGACGTGCTGTCCGCCATCAACCTGTTCACCGGGCACGGGCCGCGTCGGAAAGGGTCGGCTGCGGGTTTTTGCGCCAACAACGCCCGCAGCTTATCGGGCAATCAAACCAAGCCGGTCATGTAATACACCGAGATCACAAAGAACACCGCCAGCGTCTTGATCACCGTCACCGCGAAGATGTCGCGATACGACTGGCGGTGCGTCAATCCCGTCACCGCCAGCAGCGTGATCACCGCGCCGTTGTGCGGCAGCGTGTCCATGCCGCCGCTCGCCATCGCGACGACCCGGTGCAACACTTCCATCGGGATATGCGCGGCTTCCGCGCCCTTGATGAACACGTCGGACATGGCCGCGAGCGCGATACTCATGCCGCCCGACGCCGAACCCGTGATGCCCGCCAGCGAGCTCACTGAAACGGCTGCATTGACGAGCGGATTCGGAATGCTCTTCAACGCGTCGCTGACCACCAGAAAACCGGGCAGTGCGGCGATCACACCGCCGAAGCCATACTCCGACGCGGTGTTCAACGAGGCCAGCAGCGCGCCCGCCACCGCCGCCTTGGTGCCGATCGCAAAACGCTCGCGCACGCGGCCGAACGCCGTCACCACGACCATCACGACACCGAGCAGCAACGCGCCTTCGACGGCCCAGATTGCAACCACGCTCTTGATCGTTGTCGTGACCGGTGCATGGACGCCCGGCAGGATGTCCGGTGCGACCGTATACGACGCGCCGTACCAATTGGGAATCCAGCGGGTCAGCAGGAAGTTCGCCACGCCGACCAGAATGAGCGGCGCGACCGCCAGCAGCGGATGCGGTAGTTGCTTCGATTCGACGCGCTCCGGTTCGTTGACGAGATTGGTGCCGTAACCTTCGCCGGTCGCCATTGCGGCACGGCGGCGCCATTCCAGATAGGTCAGCCCGACCACGATGATGAACAGCGAGCCGATCACGCCGAGCGTCGGCGCGGCCCAGGACGTCGTCTTGAAGAAGGTGGTCGGGATGATGTTCTGGATCTGCGGCGTGCCCGGCAGCGAATCCATCGTGAACGAGAACGCGCCGAGTGCGATCGCGCCAGGCATCAGGCGCTTCGGAATATTGCTCTGGCGGTACAGCTCGGCCGCGAACGGATACACCGCGAACACCACCACGAACAGCGACACGCCGCCATAGGTGAGCAGCGCGCACACCGCGACGATCACCGCATTGGCGCGCGAGCGGCCGATATAGCGAATCGCCGCGGCCACGATCGACTCCGAGAAACCGGACAATTCGATGACCTTGCCGAACACCGCGCCCAACAGGAACACCGGGAAGTAGAGCTTCACGAAGCCGACCATCTTCTCCATGAAGATGCCAGAGAACACCGGTGCGACGGCGGCGGGTTCGGTCAGCAGCACCGCGCCGAGCGCGGCGATCGGGGCGAAAAGAATGACGCTGTAGCCGCGATAGGCGGCAAACATCAGAAACGCCAGTGCGGCGAGGACGATGACAAAGGACATTGAGTCTCCAAAGCTTGGTTGTTCTACGTGTACGCCGTCCCGAGGGTGCGACGGCCCGGCGCCCGCGAGCGCAGGTTCCGTGCCACGCACGCCGCAGCGGCCCGCTGCCTGATTCCGCAGACCAAAGCTCGAAACGTGACGCGGCCGATTGTACCCAAACGTCTCTAAAGCTGGACGCAAAATAAGCCGACCTGGGTAAACTCCTTATGTGGCGGGATTGCTGGCGATCTCTCCGTTGAGATAAGCTTGTCTACCAAACGAGACAAGCACAAATAAAACGTTAGCCGGAGACAGCGACACCATGATGAACGACTGGGCGGGCCTGCCCGCCGCCTACGGCGACGTGCTGCGCCGGGCGATGGACTCGCTTTTCCGTACATTCGAAAATTTCAGCGAAGGCACTTTCATTGTCGATGCCGACGCACGCGTCGTATGGATCAACAAGCGCTATGCGGCGCGTTTCGGCTTTTCGGATCCGCAGCAGGCCATCGGCCGCGATTGCGAAGCGGTGATTCCCAACAGCCTGATGCGCGAGGTCGTGAAGACCGGCAAGCCGATTTTGCTCGACATCCTCGAAACGGACCGCGAGCCGCTCGTCGTCACGCGGCTGCCGCTGAAAGACGATGCGGGCGAAACGGTCGGCGCGGTCGGTTTCGCGTTGTTCGATGAACTGAAAGCGCTGACCCCGCTTTTTTCCCACTATTCGCGGGTACAGGAGGAGCTGATTGCGACGCGTCAGTCGCTGGCGCAGGCGCGGCGGGTCAAATACACATTCGGCAGCTTCGTCGGCACCAGCGCGGCCAGTCTCGAAGTGAAGCGTCAGGCGCGCCGGGCGGCGCGGGTCGATTCGCCGGTGCTTCTGCTCGGCGAAACCGGCACCGGCAAGGAACTGCTGGCGCACGCGATCCACGCCGGATCGGCGCGGGCGAATCAGCCGCTCGTCACCGTCAACGTCGCGGCGATTCCGGATACCTTGCTCGAAGTCGAATTCTTCGGCGCGGCGCCCGGCGCGTACACCGGCGCCGATCGCAAGGGCCGCGTCGGCAAGTTCGAACTCGCGAATGGCGGCACGCTGTTTCTCGACGAAATCGGCGACATGCCGCTGCACTTGCAAGGCAAGCTGCTGCGTGTGCTGCAAGACAAGGAGTTCGAACCGCACGGCTCCAACCGGATCGTGCGCACGGACGTGCGGATCATTGCCGCGACCTCGGCCGATTTGCCGGCGCTGGTCGCGGCCGGGCGCTTTCGCGCGGACCTGTTCTACCGTCTGAACGTGCTGACGATCCATGTGCCGGCGTTGCGCGAGCGTCTGTCCGATATCGAAGCGCTTGCCTACGCGATGCTCGAGGATCTGTCGATGCAAGCGCGCGGCGGCAGTCACTTCGAATTGCCGGACGACGCGCTGCGGCTGCTGTGTTCGTACAGATGGCCCGGCAATGTGCGGGAATTGCGCAATACGCTGGAACGCGCCGTGATGCTGTCGGACAGCGAGCGCATCGACGCGCGCGCGTTGGCGCCGTTCATCGGTCCGGCGCATGGGGTCTCGCGCCAGCCGCGCGAGTTCGATATGACGACTGGCGCGCGCGCCTCGGCTGAAACGGCCGCTGCGCCCGGGCGGCCATTGTGGAGCGATGCTATGGCGGCGTTCGAGAAACGCTTCCTGAGCGACGCATTGCACGCCAATGGCGGGCGCGTGCTCGAGACGGCGGCGCAGATCGGCATGGGCCGCGCGACGCTTTATAAGAAGATCGCGGCTTACGGCATCGAGGTGTGAAGACATCGACTGACGCAGCGCAATTTGCGCATGGCACAATCGCGTGATCGAAAAACAAGAAGCGATCGGGGTTTCAATGAAACGCAGTCTTTCCTCTTTTGCGCGCCGGACTTGCGCGGCGCTGGCCGTGGCCGGGATCGCCGTGCTGAGCGGTTGCAGCAGCAGCGCGCCGCTGTTTCTCCCGGACGGCCGCGCCACTACGCTGGTCCAATGCCCGGCTGGCTCCGACTCCTGCGTGCAGCAGGCGCGCGCGAGTTGCGGCGGCGCGTTCGACGTGGTGCGCCAGTCCACCGACCGCGGCACGTTCAACCTGATTTACGCCTGCCGGGCGAAATAACCATGCGCCAGCCTGCGGCTGGCTCGGTTTGCTTCACCCCTTCCTCCATTTAGAACCTGCCAGTCGGCCCGCGACGGCGGGCGTCTCCATTCCGGTGAGTGAGTGCTGGCTTCAGCTTGATCTGGGTCAATTCAGCTGGCCGGTGCCTGTCGATAAGCACATTCTCGTCATAAAGATCTGTATTTAATGCGCATTGGCTGATGGTCGGTGATGCGCAATGGATTTTAATGAACGCTTTCGCATTATTTCTTTCGCCGTCCCCGCCAGAATTGGCGGCACTCGGGTTTTCCGATAAGCCGAGTCGGTGCGCCATCTAACGGAACGCGAACGTTAGTCGCAGTATCCTCGTTCTGGCGGCTTGCAGATTAATGCGGCACGCATGTTCTGCCGGTTGGGGTCGGCAACTAGTAGTTAAGAATAAGAGCGATTTTTCGTCTCGAACAATACTGTGGCTCAATTGCGGCACGTTTTATGCTAAGCGATTGTTTTGATTTGGCTTTCCGGGGAAAGAGATGAATCACCACCAACTCGAAAGAGATATTGAACATCTTGAACACGTAATCTCGCACATTTCCGCCGAAGATCGCATCCCGCTGTCATATTGGCGAAACCGGATCGATTCGGTGTCTGGCGCGGTGCTGGTGCCGGCACAGGCTTCCCGCGTGAAACGGCTCAATGCCGCGCTGCTGGCATTGGAGGAACGGCAGAAAGCCTGACCGCGCGCGGTAGTGGATGGCCGCATACGGCCTCTGATCGGGTAGCATTTTTCGCAAAATAGCGGAACATGGTGCGCCAACGCAAAACGGCGCGCCAGACGAACCCACATTCACCGATTCAGGACGATCATGCATCCAGCAGGACTTTCAGCGGCTCGGCTGACGGCGCTCACGAACGCCATGCAAGGCTACGTGGAACGGGGCGAGGTGGCGGGTGTCGTTTCGCTGGTCTGGCGGCGCGGCGAAATCGGCTACTTCGAGCCGCTCGGCTGGCGCGACGAAGCCGGGCAGTTGCCGATGGAGCGCGACACGCTGTTTCGCATTGCTTCGATGACCAAGCCGGTCACCAGCGCGGCGATCCTGATGCTGATCGAAGAAGACCGGCTTGCACTCGACACGCCGCTCTCACAGTGGCTGCCGGAGTTAGCCGCGCCACGCGTGCTGCGCGACCCGGCCGGCCCGCTCGACGAAACCGATGCAGTCCGGGCTCCGCTTACCGTGCTCGATCTGCTGACGCATCGCGCCGGTTTCGCGTATCACTTCACTGCCACCGGGCCGCTTGCCGAGGCGTACGCGTCGGCTTTCAACGGTCTTGACGCACGCGGGGACGCAAATGCCTGGCTGGCTCGCATGGCCGGCTTGCCGCTGATGTTCCAGCCTGGCTCGCGCTGGCATTACGGCATCGCAACCGACGTGCTCGGCGTGTTGATCGAGCGTGTCAGCGGCATGTCGCTCGGCGAGTTCTTCCGGACTCGGATCTTCGAGCCGCTCGGCATGCGCGATACGGCTTTCTGGGTGCCCGACGCGCAGCTTGAGCGGCTCGCGACGGCTTACGGTGTCGAGCAGGGCACGCGGCGGCGCTTGGTCGAGGATCATCCGACGGCGAGCCGTTGGGCGAATCCCGCACGATTTCAGAGCGGCGGCGGCGGGCTCGTTTCGACGGCGCAAGACTACTTGCAGTTCGCGCAACTGCTGCTCGGGCGTGGACGGGTCGGCGCTACGCGGTTGCTCTCGCATCGCTCGGTCGACTTGATGCGCTCGAATTTTCTCAGCCGGGACCAGCGCCGCGTGCCTGCGTTCGGGCATGTGCTATGGGCAGGCCAGGGATTCGGACTTGGGCTGTCCATCGTCGACGATCCGGCGCAGCAGTTGCCGCTCGGTTATCGCTCGATGGGTTCGTTCGGCTGGCCGGGCGCGTATGGCACCAGCTGGTTCGCCGATCCGGTGGAAAACCTGATCGGCCTGATGCTGATCCAGCGCCGCGCAGTCGAACCGTTCCCGATGTCAGTCGATTTCGAGCGGCGCATATACGATGCAATTGACGATTGAGTGTGCCGGTTCCTCCCGCTCGCGGCCTTGGTGGGTACGGGGCCGCGGGTCTCCCCGCGCGGGCCGCTCTATCCGGTGCTTTTTTCGTCTGATAGGGTCACACTGCATGCAGTTAGTCAAACCGATCGGAGCACTGTCATGGCCTCGTACAAGCAGTTGACTGCCCAGCTCGAAAAACTCCACAAAGAAGTCGCGCTGGCGCGTGAGAAGGAAATCGCGCAGGCGATCGCCGACATCAAGCAAAAGGTCGCTGAATACGACTTGACCGCGGAAGAACTGGGCTTTTCGAGCAAGCGTGCGGCGGTGCGCAAATCGGCCTCGGTGGCCAAGTATCGCAACCCGAAAACGGGCGAGACGTGGAGTGGTCGTGGACGCTCGCCCAACTGGCTGGCGGGCAAGAATCGCGAGCGTTTCCTGATCGAAGCCTGAAGTCCTGCACTGCATGGCGGGTTCGCCCGCAACGCGGCTGTTTCTCTCAAGTGAACCTGTGCGTACTTTTTTTCGCACCGCAGCAGTGGTCCCGAAAACGCTCACCTTTCGCGTGAGCCTGAGTTGCGATGCATGGGTTTTTCCGTGCGCCTTGCGCGAGACCTAGTTTGTTCGGTGAACCTGGCGTTGGTGTTTCGCGCACCTCGCGCAAGCGATCGATCGCGCGGATCGCAGCCATACCTGAATCTCCCGCATAACCCGCGTCGGCCTTTGGCAGCAAGCGTTTCCGGGCTTTGCGAAGCATCGCGCCGGCTATCTATTGCTGATTGCGGCGCATCTTCCATGGACACCGGCGGTCTGCCGGACTTGCGCATTGCCGGTGCGTAAGCAAGGTTCGGTGTGTTCACCTTTGATCGCGATTCGATGTCGGCAATCGTGGGTCCCGAAAATTCTCACCTTTGCGTTCGTGGCGCTCTTCCGAGCGTTCCGATTGATCCGCTCGGGACAAACCCGGAGTTGAGTTCGCCTCATACCCCGCATCAAAACTCATCGATACATGGTCGCGGATGCCGAACAGCACAATCGGTCATCCACTCAACCCCGACGGAAAGACCATGAGCGTATCGACGGACAAACAACTCTTTATCGGCGAAGGATTCGAAGGCCCGGGCGTCAACCTCGCGCATATCAACGTACTGGTCGGCCCGCGCAATGGGCCGGCAGGTCAGGCCTTCGCCACCGCGTTGGCGACGCCTTCCGCGGGTCATGCGCCGTTTGTCGTCATCGCACGGCCGGGCGTGCCGACCAAGCCGATGACGTTATACGTGAACAAGGCGCAGATCGACGGCGACTTCCACGGCAACGCGACGTGGGGCGCCTCGCAAGCCGGCATCGCGAAGGCCGTGGCCGAGTCGCTGGAGAACGGCACGCTGCCGCCCGAAGCGGAAAACGATTGGGTGGTGGTGTCGGCGAATTGGGTCAACCCGAACACCGACGATCTCGACGCCGTATTCGAGAACAACTACCGCGCATGCAAGAACGCGATCCTCGCTGCAATGAAGGGCTTGCCGCATCGCGATGAAGTGTTCGCCGCCGCGCGCGATGTGTCGAACCCGTTCTATACGCCCAAACAACGCTAAGACGTGCAAGCGCATCGTGCGCGATCAGGAAGGAGACAACGCTATGGAATACATTCGCCTCGGCCAATCCGGCCTGAAGGTTTCTCGTCTGTGCCTCGGCACGATGAACATGGGCACGCCGCAATGGAAGCCGTGGATTTTCGACGAAGCGCAAAGCGAGCCGATCGTGCGCCACGCGCTGGACGCCGGCGTGAATTTCATCGACCTCGCCGACTTCTATTCGACCGGCGTCGGTGAAGAAGTGGTGGGCCGCATTTTGAAGCGCATCGCGCGTCGCGAGGAAATCGTCGTGACGACCAAGGTCGGTTACGACATGGGCGCGTATCAGAACGCAGGCGGCCATTCGCGCAAGCACGTCATGGATGCCGTCGATGCATCGCTGACGCGCCTCGGTATGGATTACGTCGATATCTACATGCTGCATTTCTTCGATGTGAACACGCCCGTCGAAGAAACCATGGGTGCGCTGAACGATATCGTGTGCGCGGGCAAGGCTCGCTACATCGGCGTATCGACGATGTACACGTGGCAGTTCGCGAAGATCATGCAAGTGTGCGAGCGCAACGGCTGGCACAAGCCGATCAACATGCAATTGCAGTTGAACCTCGCGTACCGCGAGGAAGAGCGCGAAATGATGCCGTACTGCCAGGATCAGGGTGTGGGCGTGTCGGTATTCAGTCCGCTTGCGCGCGGCCTGCTGACCTGCGAGCCGAATTCGACGCGCAACCAGACCGATTTCTTTACCGCGCAAATGTACGGCGATACGGCGTCGCGTGAGATTGCCGCGTCGGTGGCGCGCGTGGCGGCTCGGCGTGGTGTGTCGGCTGCGCAGATCGCGCAGGCGTGGGTGCTCAATCACGGGGGTGTGGCAAGCATGCTGGTCGGCGCGGATACACCGGCGCAATTCGACAGCGCGCTAGCCGCGCTCGGCACGAAGCTCAGCGCCGACGAGCTCTTCGAACTCGAACGCAACTACACACCGTGCGATCTGATCAATGACTACACCGCGGGTAAGCGCATCGCCCGCGAAGCGCGGCTTGCGCAAGGCGTGTTTGTCGATAACCTGGAGAAGGCAGCATGAACGAATTTCTTCGAACCGGACATTACATTGGCGGCGAGTGGTACGAAAGCGCGAGCACGTATCCCGTTCTGAATCCCGCGACGGGCGAGGTCATTGCTCAGGTCGCGAGAGGCGGCGCCGCGGAAACGACGCAAGCCGTCGCCGCGGCGGAGCGAGCCTTTCCGGCGTGGCGCCTGGTAACAGCCAGGGAACGTGGCGCGCGTGTCAGACGCTGGGGCGAGTTGATGCTCGAGAACCGCGAGGCACTCGCCGAACTGCTGACGCGCGAGCAAGGCAAGCCGCTTGCCGAAGCGCGTGGCGAAGTCGGCTATGCGGCGAGCTTCCTCGAATGGTTCGCCGAGGAGGCCAAGCGCAATTATGGCGACGTGATGCCGAGCCCGAATCCGCACGCGAAGATCATCGTGACGCGCGAACCGGTCGGCGTGGTCGCGGCCATCACGCCGTGGAATTTCCCGCTCGCGATGATTACGCGCAAGGCCGGCCCGGCGCTCGCGGCAGGCTGCACGATGGTGCTCAAGCCGTCCGAAGAAACGCCGTTGTCCGCGTTCGCATTGGCGGTGCTGGCAGAGAAGGCGGGCATTCCGCCGGGCGTGTTCAACATCGTCTCCGGCGACGCGGTGGCGATCGGCGGCGTGCTGACCGGATCGGAGGCGGTGCGCAAGCTGTCGTTCACCGGCTCGACGCGCGTCGGCAAACTGCTCGCGAAGCAGTCGGCGGATACGTTGAAGAAGCTGTCGCTTGAACTAGGCGGCAATGCGCCCTTCATCGTATTCGACGATGCGGATATCGACGCCGCCGTGCAAGGCGCAATGGCGTCGAAATTCCGCAACACCGGACAGACCTGCGTATGCGTGAATCGCTTCTACGTGCAGGACGGCATCTACGATGCGTTCACGCAGGCGCTGACACAAGCCGTGCGGAAGATGCGCGTCGGTAACGCGCTGCAAGGCGAGGTCGAGCAAGGTCCGCTGATCAACCCGGCGGCGCTGAAGAAGGCGGAAGCGCACGTCGCCGACGCGTTGCAAAAAGGCGCGAAGATTTTGACGGGCGGCAAACCGCACGCGCTAGGCGGCACGTTCTATGAGCCGACCGTGCTGATCGACGCATCGAAGTCGATGCTGATTGCTGCGGAAGAAACCTTCGGCCCGGTGGCTGCGTGCTTCCGTTTCAAGACTGAGGACGAAGCCATCGCTGCGGCCAACGACACGCCGTTCGGCCTCTCCGCGTATTGCTACACGCGCGATCTTGCTCGCGCATGGCGTGTCGGCGAAGCGCTGGAGAGCGGGATGGTCGGCATCAACGAGGGCATTTTGTCGACCGAAGTCGCGCCGTTCGGTGGCGTCAAGCAATCGGGCCTTGGTCGCGAAGGCTCGCTGCCGAGAGTGGCGGCCTGGAAATCCTGATTGCTCACGCTGTCTCCTTTGTTGTGTGAGCAGCCCTTGCGTGGCCGGTGGATGACCGGCTTCAGATACGCAGGGCTGCATCGTCCGCCTCTCGCACGCGCGACTCGAAGCGGACACATAAACGCTCGATGCAAGAACGAGGGCTAGCGCGCCCACTTTGCCGCCCGCAGCGACAGCGCCTGCGCACGGCCTCATTCCGCTCGACGACGTTCCGCTGAACGCGTTCCACATCAAGATCGCCGGGTTGACGTCGATTGCGTGGGCGCCTGAGACGAAGCATCTGACGTTGAACGAAGCCAGCGGCGCATAGTCCGCGGTTAGCGCTATATAGAAACCCCGCAGTATCGGCAACGATGCGGCGGGGTTTCTTTTACTGTGCGAGAACTTGGTGAAATGACCCCAGGCCGCTTTCGGAAAAGTCTCCATGGCCGATCGCTCATGTGGCCCCAACTCCATTTCCATACGTCCATCCCCATGACGTGTATCATTCGTTCCCTGCGCTGTTCTGTGCCGGCAATTCCCGTATCTTCAAACGCTCGTTCGTAACCTGGTTACGACGCGGCGGACTTGCCGCGTGAAGCGGGTCCCGGACCGGCTCCCGCAGTTCGGCGCCGCCGCGCCAGACATGGCAGACCAGAGGCCACACGCTTCTGAAGACCGCCTGAACCTCTATCCGTGACCGCCAGATCCGATGTCAGTCTCCGAACTCAAACGCCGCCGCACGTTCGCGGTCATTTCCCACCCGGACGCGGGCAAAACCACGCTCACTGAAAAGCTGCTGCTGTTCTCGGGCGCGATCCAGATCGCCGGTACCGTGAAGGGCCGCAAGAGCAATCGTTACGCGACCTCGGACTGGATGGAGATCGAAAAGCAGCGCGGCATTTCCGTTGCCAGTTCGGTCATGCAGTTCGAGTACGGCGACGCCGTCATCAACCTGCTCGACACCCCGGGCCACGAAGACTTCTCGGAAGATACCTACCGTGTGCTGACCGCGGTCGACGCCGCCGTGATGGTGATCGACGGCGCCAACGGTGTCGAAGCGCAAACGCTCAAGCTGCTCGAAGTCTGCCGCAGCCGCAAGACGCCAATCGTCACCTTCATCAACAAGCTCGACCGCGAAGTGCGCGAGCCGCTCGAACTGCTCGATGAAATCGAGCAGCATCTGGGCGTCGCCGCCGTGCCGTTCACGTGGCCGATCGGCATGGGCAAGGAATTCCAGGGCGTCTACGACATCCAGCGCGATCAGGTGCGCCTGTTCCGCGCCGGGCAGGATAAGGCCGGCGGCGAGGTCGAAATGCTGCAAGCGCTCAGCGACGAAGAAGGCGAACGCCGCTTCGGTCATAGCTGGATCAAGGCGAAGGAAGAAATCGACCTGATCACCGGCGCGTCGCCGGACTTCGATCGCGAGCAATTCCTCGCCGGGCAGCAATCGCCGGTGCTGTTCGGCTCGGCGATCAATAACTTCGGCGTGAAGGAAATTCTCGACGCGCTGGTCGATCTGGCGCCGCCGCCGTCGATGCGCATGACCGTGCAACGTCCGGTGATGCCGGACGAGCCGAAGTTCACCGGCGTCGTCTTCAAGGTGCAGGCGAACATGGACCTCGCGCACCGCGACCGCGTGGCGTTCATCCGCGTGTGTTCGGGGCATTTCGAACGCGGCATGGCGGTGAAGGTGACGCGCACGAACAAGACGTTCCGCGCGAATAACGTAGTGACGTTCCTTTCGCAGCGTCGTGAGACGGTCAGCGAGGCGTATCCGGGCGACATCATCGGTATCCCGAATCACGGCACGCTGAGCCTCGGCGACACGCTGACCGAAGGCGAGCAGTTGCAGTTCGTCGGCTTGCCGTTCTTCGCGCCGGAAATTTTCCAGACGGTCGAGGTGGTGGACCCGATGCGCGCCAAGCAACTCGGCGAAGCGCTGAAACAGCTCGGCGAAGAAGGCGCGATTCAGGTGTTCCGTCCGGAAGTCGGCGGCTTGATGATTCTTGGCGCGGTGGGTCAACTGCAGTTCGAAGTGGTGTCGCACCGCTTGTCGACGGAATACAAGGTCGACGTGCGGATGGCGCCGGCGCGCTATCGGATGTCGCGCTGGGTGACCTGCGACGATGCGGCCGAATTGCGCCGGTTCACCGATTCGTACGCGGCGCGGATCGCGCTCGATGCGTCGGATGCACCGACGTATCTGGCCTCGCATGTGTCGGAGATCGAAGTCGCGCAGAAGGCCTGGCCGAAGATTGTCTTTAATGAATTGCGTGAGCACTCGGGCGCGCCGTTCAAGAAGGCGATGTAACTTCGTCCTGCCGCGAGCGCCTGGTGCTTGCGTCGTTAGACGAATAAAAAAGCCGCGTTTTTGAACTGCGCCCAAAAGTCGGGCATCTGTCCACTTTGCGGGGTCAGTTCATTTTCGACGCGGCTTTTTTCGCCTCTGCATTGCTGCTCGCCGCGCCGTGCGGTATACCACCTCACTCCACTCACTCCATCTTCAAAACCTCTTCCCGCATCCAGCTGGCAAACGCCTGCACATGCTCAAGCGCCGCGTGGCGTTGTGCCACGTCGAGCCAGTAGCCAAAGGGACCTGCCACTTCGATATCGGAGAACCGCGCCAGACTCCCGTCCGCCAGTTCCTCGACGATCATGTTCCGATCGACCACCGCCAGCCCCGCGCCTTTACGCGCGGCGCGGATCGCCTGCTCCAGTGTAGAAAACTCGATGCCGTTTTCCGCGTAGCGCGCAGGCAGGCCCGCCTTCGCCAGCCAGTTCGGCCACAGGTCCAGGCGGGCATCGTTATGCAGCACGTGCAACGCGGGCAGATGCTCGAGCAGCATGTCCAGTGATTCACCGAGCAGTCTTGGCGCGCCGACCAGTACGTGGCGCTCGGTCATCAGCAATTCGGAATGTGCACCCGCCAGCACGTCGCGGCCGAAGCGGATATTGCAGTGACAGTCTTCCGTAGGCGAGGTGCGAACGGACAGTTCGACATCGGGCAATTCGTCGCCCAGCGAACCGAGCCGCGGCGAGAACCACTGCGTCGCAAAGGTCGGCGGCACGGCGACGACGAGACGCCGCCGGCCTTCGGCCGCGGTGATCTGACGGAAGCCGCGTTCGGTCGTGTCGAAAGCGTCGGAGAAACAGGGCAGCAATTGCACACCGGCCGGCGTCAAGCGGATGCCCTTGTGATCGCGCTCGAATAGTTTCGCGCCGATCGATTCCTCGAGCAGCTTGATCTGCCGGCTCACCGCGCCCTGCGTCACGCACAGCGCAGTAGCCGCGCGATTGAAGCTCATATGACGGGCGGTTTCTTCGAAAAAGCGCAACGCGATCAGCGATGGCAGGCGCCGCATAAATCACCTTCTGTCTCTTTGATCATCCGGTGCAGGCCGTAGGTGTCGTGCCAGGACCGCGGAATTTATGTTCGTGCTGCGTGGCTGGCTGCGAGTTGTCTCCGACGCACCATGCATGCAGGCAATGATCAGCCGGCAATTCTGAAGCAAAGGTGCCGCGCAGCATGTCAAGGATTGTCGCATTTCGGCTCGTTATTTTGCTTAAGTGCGCTAAAAAAATTCCGATGCACGTTGGCTCGCATCAAGCGGAATGTCGCGCGCATCGCGCCATCCATTCAGAAGCACCGCGCAAGCCCTCGACTTCGCCTATCCTGACGAAGACGCGCGCCGCGCCGCCGGCGCGCCCTTTTCAATCTGCGGAGCGCCCGTGACCGTTCGTAATCTCGACGCCTTGTTCCGACCTCAATCCGTCGCCGTGATCGGCGCCTCCGAGCGACCGGGCAGCACCGGCGCGATGGTGTGGGCGCGCGTGCTGGAAGGCGGTTTCGGCGGTCCCATCTGGCCGGTCAATCCGAAATACGACACGCTCGGCGGCCGCGCGGTTATCGGCGATGCCGGCGATCTGCCGCAAGCGCCTACCGTCGCGCTGATCTGCACGCCGCCCGATACCTGGCCTGGCATCATTCATCGGCTTGGCGGTTTGGGCACGCGCGCGGCGATCATCGTCGGCGGAGTGCGAACCGATGACGACCGGCTCGCGCTGCGGCACGCGCTGTCGGCGGCGCGCCCGCATCTGCTGCGTATCGTCGGGCCAAGCAGTCTGGGCGTGGTGTCGCCGGCGCTGCGCGCGCATTTCGGCGCGCCGTCGTGCACGGTGAAGGCGGGTGGCGTCGCTTGGGTCTCGCAGTCGAATGCGCTGACCAACGCGGTGCTCGGCTGGGCGCACGCGCGCGGACTCGGGTTTTCGCACGCGGTGGCGCTGGGCGGCGAGGCCGACGTGGATGCCGGCGACGTGCTCGATTACCTGGCGAGCGACCCCGGCACGCGCGCCATCCTGCTCGAACTGGATACGGTGCGCGCGGCGCGCAAGTTCATGTCGGCGGCTCGTGCGGCGGCGCGCAACAAGCCGGTGCTGGCGTTGCGCTCGGGCCGCGCCGATCCCGCCGACGCGCTGTACACCGCCGCATTCCGTCGCGCAGGCATGGTGCGCGTCGATGCGCTCGACGATCTGCTCGACGAAATCGAAACCCTCGGTGTGGGCCGAGTCGCGGCGGGCGCAACGGCGACGCTGATCACCAGCGACCGCGGCCTCGCGACGCTCGCCTGCGACGCTTTTGCGGCAGCCGGCGACACGCTCGCGCCGTGGCCCGCCGAAGCCGACGCGGCGCTAACCGAAGCACTGCAATACGCGGTGGCGGGCAACCCGCTGCAACTCGGCGACGACGCCCGTCCCGAGCATTTCGGCACCGCGCTGAAAATACTTGCCGAGCATCGCAGCACGGGCACGGCGTTCGTGGTTCACGCGTCGACGCACGGCGCGCCGGTCGGCGAGGTCGCGCAGGCGTTGATCGCGAATCAGCGCTTCGCCTATCGCGGTTTGCTTGCGTGTTTTTTCGGCGGCGTGGATGCGGCCACGCGCGACGCGCTGCATGCGCAAGGCATTCCGGTTCATACGACGCCGCAGCGGCTCGCGCGTGCGTTCGCGCGGTTGGTCGATTACCGGGTGGGCCGCGAATTGCTGATGCAAACGCCGGAAGGATTGCCGGCGCAGATTCCCGAAGCGATCGACGCGGCGCAGACGCAGGCGCGCGCCGCGATCGCGGCAGGTGAGCACCAACTAACCGGGGAAGCGGCGGCGCGCCTGCTTGAGCACTTCGGACTGCGTGTCGAGCAGCACGGGCAAGGACAGGCGGAAAAGCACTTGGAACAGCCAGTTGATCCCTGCGCGGACCAGGCCGCCACGCAGGCTAGACAACCGGTCGTCGACCTCGCCGTCGAACTTCACGACGACGACAACTTCGGTCCCGTTTTCCGCTTCACGGCACCGTCGGCGGATGGCGTATCCGAACCACTGCGGGTCTACGGTTTGCCGCCGCTCAACCCGATGCTCGCGCGCGACATCGTCGCACGTTCGCGTTATGCGCGTCTGGTCGAGCCGGAGCCGGCATTGGCCGCGTTGACGGCGCTCTCGCAGGCGGTGTGCGACGTCAAGGAGATCGTCGGCCTCACGCTGACGCTGCGGGTGTTCAGCGACCACGTGGTGGTCGTCGAGCCGACCCTGAGCATTGCAGCGACGCGCAGCCGGCTCGCGATCGTGCCGTATCCCCGCCGCTTTGAAGAGACGCTCGACTGGCAAGGCCTGCGGGTGACGGTACGGCCGATTCGCCCGGAAGACGAAGCCGCGCATCACGATTTCGTCGAAGCGATGACGCCCGAAGACTTACGCCTGCGGTTCTTCGGCGCGGTCGGCAGCTTCGACCATTCGCAACTCGCGCGGATGACGCAGATCGACTACGACCGCGAAATGGCGCTGATCGCGACAGTGGCAAGCGAAGAGGGCTTTACGCGGACGCTGGGCGTGGTGCGGGCGGTGGCCGATCCCGATAACGAAACGGCCGAATTCGCCGTCGCGGTTCGCTCGGACCAGAAAGGCCGGCGTCTCGGGCAATTGCTGATGGACCGGATCATCAGGTACGCGCGGGCGCGCGGCATACATTGGCTGGTCGGCGAGGCGTTGCGCGAGAACGGTCCGATGATCGCGCTGGCCAAATCCAGCGGGTTCACCATCACGCAGACGGACGATCCGGGCGTGGTCGGTTTTAGGATGGCGTTGGATGAAACCGCCCAGGAAAGCGCAGAGGCGGCGCGCGGCAAGCATTGAACCGGAGAGGAGCATCGTCACCGCCCGCGCCGATCAATCGGCTGAGGCGGTGATTGAAAAGCAGGAGAACGCTGATGGCCTCAAGCCGGCAGCTTCGCCGCGGCTTCATCGACTTGCGTGCGGGTCACGGCCAGTTCTTCCAGCCATGCCTCAGCGTAGACTGCGCCGGTCTCGCGCTCCAGGCGCGCAATCGTCGCCGCGCAACGGTTCGCGTCCTTCGGCGTCGCGATGAACGGCTTCACCGATTCACCCGCCTTGAACGCATCGAACAGCGGCACGCGAATGTCGTCCGGCAGCGCGCGCGTCGTCCATTGATACGGCTTGCCGTTGAACGTGAACGACGGCGGCAGCACGCGCTCTTTCTTCGCCGCCGGAATCAGGCCGTAGGTGCGCGCGGCGTCGCCGATCTGCTCGGGCGAAAACAGCTCGTCCGGGCTGATGTCGAATTGCTGAATAAAGGTCTCGATGCTTTGCATCGCCGCGGCGCGATCGTCGCGGCGCTTCTGCGCATGAGCTACGATGTCGCGCAGTTCGTCGGCTTCTTCGGGCGTGATCGTGAAGCTCGACTGCTTCTGCTGGAGTTCGGAAAAACGCTGGAATTCGGAATCGGTCAGAAGTTTCGCCATTGCTTATCGAGGGCGCGCATGAGGGAACCCATGCGGCATCATTTTTGAGGGGTCGCCATTCTAAACCATGTGCGGATGGGACTGATTGTGCAGCAGGCCGCTGCACAAATTCGCTCTCCGCCCGCGCCACGCTAGACACTGCTCTCCCGAAACATCGACAACGCCTGCACCGTCTCGCGCAGCAGCGCTGTAGCGGCCTCCAAAGTCGGCGCGACGTATTCGTCGATACGTCGCAAATACGGGCACGTGAGCGCCGCGATCGCCTGGCCGGACGGCCCCCGGATCGGGAAGGTGACGTCGGTTACGCCGACCGTCTGCTGACTGTCTTTCTGTGAAAAACCCGCCGTGCGAATCTGCTCGCACGCCTGTTCCAGCGCGTCGCGATCGATCGTGACTTCGCCTTTCACCTTGGTGTGTTCGGCCAGCATCTGCTCGCGCTGCTCCAGGCTTTGAAAAGCGAGCATCACGCGCCCCGAACCCGTGTCGATCAACCCGACCCGTGAACCGAGCCGCACCGATATGCCCCACGTGCCCGGCCCATCCACCTGTGCGATTACCAGCAGATTGCCGCGGTCGTACACCGCCAGATGACACGATTGCTCGGCAGTGTCGGCAAAGCGCTGCATCAGCGGCAACGCTTCGGAGATCAGCCGGTTCATCGGCGGATGACGATGCGACAGCGCATACAGCTTCAGGCTCAGCGAATAGCGATCTCCCGCCGACGAGCGCACCACGTACTGCCGCGCGACGAGCCGCTCCAGCATCCGGTACATCTCGCTCGCGTTGCGTCCCAGCAGCTTGGTGATTTCGGCGCGCGTCAGTCCTCCTTTCTGCTCGGCGAGCAGTTCGAGGATATCGAGGCCTTTGTCGAGCGCGGGCGCGCGGTAACGGTCGTCGTCTTTGTCTTCCGTATCCATCGTGAGTGTCGTTCCGTGTGCAGTTCGCATTATCTGGTGCACGAGTGTAGTTTGGAATAAAGAGCCAAATACGCGACTAGGCCCGCTGCAGCGCCCCACTAGGGAAAACACGGACGGTTAATACGGTGCACAGTCCTTGACTTCAAAAAATCCGTATATGAATAATACGTTCATTGGTGAATGAACGCCAATACGATAAGAAAGCGCAGGACGAAGTGCCCGTCATCCAGCATGGCCGGTTCACGCAGTTCAACAACGCACTACCGTGCATGGGCCGGAGTAAGTGCTCTGCATGGGACCAGAGTAAGCACCAAAGCGCTAACTCTGGCCGACAGCTAAAGCGCCAACTCCGGACCGACGCCGTGCATGGGGCCGGAGTAAGTGCTAAAGCACTAACTCCGGACCGACAGAGGAGACAACCATGTCGTTCGCAAAAGGGTCGTTCGCGGCTCGCCGTTTTTTCAGGAATTCACTATGTGCCGCAGCGGCGGCAGCTTGCGTTGCGGGCCTCGCTGTAACCGGCACCGCGCAAGCCGCCGAGGTCGGCAAGATCGGCCTCGGTCTGCCGCTTCTCACGTCGCCGTTCTGGCAGTCGTACAACAACTATTTGCCCAAAGTCGCGAAGGATATGGGCATCGATATCCTCGCGCCAGTCAATTCCAACGGCGATCCCGCCCAGCAGATCACCGACATGAACAATCTGCTGAATCTCGGCGCCAAGGGCATTGTGATCGGGCCGCTGGATTCGGCGGCGATCAGCCGCGCGCTCGATGCAGCAGCGGCGAGGAACGTGCCGGTTGTCGCCGTCGACGTCGCGCCGACGCAAGGCAAAGTCGCGATGGTGGTGCGCGCCGACAATCGCGCGTATGGCGAGAAGGCGTGCAAGTACATCGGCGAGCATGTGAAGTCGGGCAAGGTCGTGCAGATCATGGGCGATTTGGCATCGGTGAACGGGCGCGACCGGTCTGAAGCGTTCCGGTCCTGTTTGAAGGGCTATCCGGGTTTGTCGCTGCTGGAGATTCCGGCGAGCTGGAAGGGCGACGTGGCGGCCACCGCGCTCGATAGTCTGCTGACCGCGAACCCTGATGTGAAGGGAATTTATATGCAGGCGGGCGGCGTCTATCTGTCGCCGACGCTGCAAACGCTGCGTCGCAAGCAGATGCTGTTTCCCACCGGTGACGCGAAGCATGTCGTGATCGTCAGCAACGACGGCATTCCGCAGGAGTTCGATGCAATCCGCCGCGGCGATATCGACGCGACCGTGTCCCAGCCTGCTGATTCGTATGCGAAGTACGGCCTGTTTTATATCAAGGCGGCGCTCGCCGGACAGACCTTCAAACCGGGTCCGACCGATCACGGCAGCAACATCATCCAGTTGGCGCCGGGCATTCTCGAGGACCAGTTGCCCGCTCCGCTCGTGACCAGGTCGAATGTCGACGACAAAGCGTTGTGGGGAAATACGGTTAAATGAGCGAGCTCACGCCATCCGTGTCGGCCGTCCCACCCCCCGAGGGGGCTTCCTTCGGGGCGCAGGGACTCCCTCCGGTCGTCGACGCGTTTGAGATCACCAAACGCTTCGGCTCCACGGCGGCGTTGAACGACGTGAGCATCCGCGTGATGCCCGGCGAGTCTCACGCGCTCGTCGGGCGCAACGGTGCGGGCAAATCGACGCTGGTGTCGATCCTGACCGGTCTGCGCAAGCCCGATACCGGCGAGGTGCGTTTCAGCGGCGTGGCCGCGCCGTCGATCGCGGACCGCGATGCGTGGCGCGAACGCGTCGCCTGCGTCTATCAGCATTCGACCATCATCCGCGATCTCACGGTGGCGGAAAACCTGTTCATCAACCGGCAACCGTCGCGGCACGGCGTGATCGACTGGAACGCGATGCGCCGCGACGCCCACGCCTTGCTCGACCACTGGAAAATCGACGTGCGCGAGGATGCGCGCGCCGGCGATCTAACGGTGGAAGCGCGACAACTGGTCGAAATCGCGCGGGCGCTGTCATACGGCGCGCGTTTCATCATTCTCGACGAGCCGACCGCGCAACTCGACGGCGATGAAATCAAGCGCCTGTTCCGCCGTATCAGCGAGTTGCAGCGCGAGGGCGTCACATTCCTGTTCATCTCGCATCATCTGCAGGAGGTCTATGAGATCTGCCAGGCCGTGACGGTGTTGCGCGACGCGCGGCATATCGTCAGCGCGCCGGTTTCCGCGTTGCCGCGCGAACGGTTGATCGAAGCGATGACCGGCGAGCGCGGCGGCCTCGCAGTCGCCGATGCGGCGGCGCGCGATGCGTTGCCAGCCGATACGGCCATCGCGCTGGAGGTCGAGGAACTGGCCGGCTCCGATTATGAAGACGTGTCGTTCACGGTGAAGCGCGGCGAAGTCGTCGGTCTCACCGGTGCGACGAGCAGCGGCCGGACCAGCGTGGCGGAAGCGATCGCCGGTTTACGTGCGGCGAAACACGGTGCAATTCGCGTTGACGGCGCCACACTGCCGCCTGGCGACGTGCCCGCGGCATTGGCACATGGCATCGGCTGCGTGCCCAAGGATCGCCATCACGAAGGCCTGGTTCTGACGCAATCGGTCGCCGAAAACGCCTCGATGACCATCGCGCGCGTGCTCGGCAAATTCGGCATTGCGCCGCCGTCGAAGAAAAACGCCTTCGGCCAGAAGATGATCGACGCGCTCGGCATCGTCGCGCAAGGTCCCGAGCATGTCGTCTCAGGACTCTCGGGCGGCAATCAGCAGAAAGTCGTGATGGCCCGCGCGCTGGCCACCGATCCCCATGTGCTCGTGCTGATCGACCCGACCGCCGGCGTCGACGTGAAATCGAAGGAAGCATTGCTGTCCGTCGTGGATCGCGTGCGCGAAGAGGGCAAAGCCGTGCTGGTGGTGTCCGGCGAACTCGACGATCTGCGCACCTGTGACCGTGTGCTGGTCATGTTCCGTGGCCGCGTCGCGGCCGAATTTCCCGCCGGTTGGCAGGACCACGATCTGATCGCATCCGTTGAAGGAGTCAGTCTCCATGAAGAATAGTGTGCCCAGTCCCGCGTTCGGCACGACGCAAGCTCACGCGCAGCCAGCCGTGGCGGCCACCCGCGGAAAACGCGCGCGGATCGAATTTGCTCGCCTGCGCGACCTGGCGTTGTTGCCCGCACTCGCCTTGCTGCTCGTGATCGGCGCGTTTGTCAGCCCGAGCTTTCTGACGCGAGCGAATCTGATCAGCGTGCTGGGCGCGTCGGCGGCATTGGCGCTTGTCGTGCTTGCCGAATCGCTGATCGTGCTGACCGGCAAGTTCGATCTGTCGCTCGAATCGACGGTGGGCATCGCGCCTGCTGTCGGCGCGATGCTGGTGATGCCGGCGGCGTCAGCGGGTTTCGGCATGCAATGGCCCGCAGCGGCGGGTTTGTTCGCCATCGTCGTAGTCGGCGCGGTGATCGGGTTCATCAACGGATTTCTGGTGGTGCGTTTGCGGCTGAATGCGTTCATCGTCACGCTGGCCATGCTGATCGTGTTGCGCGGCATGCTGGTCGGCGCCACCAAAGGCGGCACGCTGTTCGATATGCCGCCGTCGTTCTTTTCGCTCGCGACCACCATCGTGCTCGGCTTGCCGTTGTCGGTCTGGCTCGCGGCGGCGGCGTTCGCGATTGCGGCGTTCGTCTTGCGCTACCACCGTTTGGGCCGCGCGCTATACGCGATCGGCGGTAATCCGGAAGCGGCGCGCGCCGCGGGGATTCGTGTCGAGCGCATCACGTGGGGCGTATTCGTGCTCGGCAGCATGCTCGCGTCGGTCGGGGGTTTGATCGTGACCGGCTATGTCGGCGCGATCAACGCGAATCAGGGCAACGGGATGATTTTCACGGTGTTCGCCGCGGCAGTGATAGGCGGCATTTCGCTCGACGGCGGCAAGGGCACCATGCTCGGCGCGCTCTCCGGCGTGCTGCTGCTGGGCGTCGTGCAGAACCTGCTGACGCTGGCGCAAGTACCGTCGTTCTGGATTCAGGCGATCTACGGCGCGATCATCCTCGGCTCGCTGATGATCGCGCGCCTCGCGAGCGGCGAAGGCCAGAACTAATGCACACGCATCACGGAGAATTCACTTGACCAGCCGCCCATTGCAAACCGACCCACGCCTGATCCTGCTCAGTCCCGTCGATAACTGCCTGATCGCGGCGGCGCGCCTCGAAGCGGGCGCGCAAGTCGAGATCGAAGGCGAGCGCGTGACGCTCACCAAAACGATCGAACTCGGTCATAAGGTGGCACGCCAGGAACTCGCGAAAGACGACAAGGTGCTGCGTTACGGCGCAGTGATCGGTCACGTAATCGAAGCAGTCGCGCGTGGCGCGCATCTGCATACGCACAACCTCGAAAGCGATTACCTGCCGACTTATACGCACGACGCGGGCCACGCGTTCGTCCATCACTGATTTGTGAACATTGAAGTGGCCGCGCGCCACGCTGGAACGATCATGACCGACACTTCCGTAGCATCTGCCGCCGCGCAGCAGCCGACGCTGCAAGGCTTTCTGCGCAGCGATGGCCGCAAAGGCATCCGCAACGTGGTCGCGGTGGCGTATCTAGTCGAGTGCGCGCACCACGTCGCGCGCGAGATCGTCACGCAGTTTCGTGAGCCGCTCGACGCATTCGACGATCCTTCTGCCGAGCGTGAGCCTCCGGTGCATCTGATCGGCTTTCCCGGCTGCTATCCGAACGGTTACGCCGAGAAAATGCTCGAGCGTCTCACCACGCATCCGAATGTGGGCGCGGTGCTGTTCGTGTCGCTCGGTTGCGAGAGCATGAACAAGCACTATCTGGCGGACATGGTGCGCGCGAGCGGCCGTCCCGCCGAAATACTGACGATTCAGGAAAAAGGCGGCACGCGCAGCACGATTCAATACGGCGTCGACTGGATTCGCGACGCGCGCAAGCAGCTCGCCGCGCAACAGAAAGTGCCGATGGCGCTGAGCGAGCTGGTGATCGGCACGATCTGCGGCGGCTCGGACGGCACCAGCGGTATCACCGCGAATCCGGCTGTGGGCCGCGCATTCGATCATCTGATCGATGCGGGCGCCACTTGCATCTTCGAAGAAACCGGCGAACTGGTGGGTTGCGAATTTCATATGAAAACGCGCGCGGCGCGACCCGACCTCGGCGATGCAATCGTCGCATGCGTGGCGAAGGCGGCGCGCTATTACTCGATTCTCGGGCACGGCAGCTTCGCGGTCGGCAATGCGGACGGCGGCCTGACTACGCAGGAAGAGAAATCTTTAGGCGCGTATGCCAAAAGCGGCGCGTCGCCGATTGTCGGCATCATCAAACCGGGTGACGTGCCGCCGACCGGTGGCCTCTATCTGCTCGATGTCGTGCCGGACGGCGAACCGCGCTTCGGCTTTCCGAACATCAGCGACAACGCGGAAATCGGCGAACTGATCGCATGCGGCGCGCATGTGATTCTGTTCACCACCGGCCGCGGCTCGGTGGTCGGCTCGGCGATTTCGCCGGTCATCAAGGTGTGCGCGAATCCGGTGACGTATCGCAATCTGGCCGGTGATATGGATGTCGATGCGGGCCGCATTCTCGAAGGACGCGGCACGCTCGACGAAGTCGGCCGCGAAGTGTTCGAGCAAACGGTGGCGGTGTCCCGGGGCGCGGCATCGAAATCGGAGATGCTCGGACATCAGGAATTCATTCTGACTTACAAGACCTTCGAACCGGTCGGCCCGGCGTGCTTGCCGTCGAGCGCTGCAGCGCCGCATCGGGTTGTCGCGATCGAGGTGCAGTGAGCAGCGGTCCACGAACGCGCTGGGCAAACCTCGTCCGCGCGTGCTAAAACACGTTTAATCACAGGAGACGCGGTCAATGACGGCAATGATCGGTTCGAAGATCGGGCAGCGGCGCGGCATCGGCCGCCGTGCGCTGCAGGTTAGCGGATTGGGGCTCGGTACGGCGCCACTAGGCGGCCTTTACCGCGATCTGTCCGATGACGAAGCGCACGCAACGATCGCCGCCGCGTGGGACGCGGGCGTGCGTTACTTCGATACCGCGCCGCATTACGGCCATACGAAAGCCGAGCATCGTCTGGGCGACGCGTTGCGCCGCTATCCGCGCAGCGAGTTCGTGCTGTCCACCAAAGTGGGGCGCCGCTTCGTGCCGCGCACCACGCCCTACGACGGCAGCGAAGGCTGGCAAAATCCGCTGCCGTTCGAAGCGATCTACGACTACACGCACGACGGCATTCTGCGTTCGTTCGAGGATAGCCAGCAGCGCCTGGGCATTGTCGATATCGACATTCTGCTGGTGCACGACATCGGCCGTGTCACGCACGGCGACAAGAATCCCCATTACTGGCGGCAACTCACCGAAGGCGGTGGCTTTCGCGCGCTCGACGCGTTGCGTTCGTCGGGTGCGATTAAGGCGGTCGGCCTCGGCGTCAACGAAGGCGCGGTCATACTCGACGCGATGGCGGCGTTCGATATCGATTGCGCGTTGCTCGCGGGCCGTTATACGCTGCTCGAACAGGCCACCCTTGACGACCTGCTCCCAGCATGTGAACAACGCGGCGTCAGCATCCTGTTAGGCGGCGCGTTCAATTCGGGCATTCTGGCGCGCGGCGTCGAAGGCGATCTGAAATTCAACTACGGCGATGCGCCGCGCGAAGTGATCGAGCGCGTCGCGCGGCTGGAAGCGGTGTGCCGCGTGCATGGCGTGCCGCTTGCCGCCGCAGCCTTGCAGTTTCCCTATGCGCATCCGGCGGTCGCCACCGTGCTGACCGGCGCGCGCAGTGCCGATGAATTGCGCGAGAACGTGGCGTCGTTCGAGCAGCCGATCCCCGCGGCGTTATGGTCCGCGTTGCGCGACGAGGGCTTGCTCGACAGCCGCGCGACCGCGCCGGAGGATTGACCGACGATGCATATCGACGCCCACCAGCACTATTGGGACCCCGTTCGCGGCGATTACGAGTGGCTCACACCGGAACTGAAACGCCTGTATCGCCCGTTTGGCCCCGCCGACCTCGCACCGTTGCGCGATAGAACGGGCGTCGAGCGAACGGTGGTGGTGCAGGCGGCGCCGACCGTCGATGAAACACGTTACTTGCTGGATATGGCTCGCGATGAGCCGTCGATTGCGGGCGTGGTCGGCTGGGTGCCGTTGTTGTTGCCGACTGCACCGGACGTGATCGACGCTTTTTCGCTTGAGCCGAAGTTCAAAGGCGTGCGGCCGATGTTGCAGGATTTGCCTGACGATACGTGGATCGCCAACCCCGATCTCGCCCCCGCGATTGAAGCCCTGATCGCCCGCGATCTTGCGTTCGACGCGCTGATTTACGCGCGCCACGTCGAGCACTTCGAAACCTTCGCGACACGTTTTCCCGCATTGCGCGTCGTCGTCGACCATGGTGCGAAGCCGCCGATCCGTTACGCTCGCGCGGGTTGGCAAACATGGGCCGACGCGATCACGCGGCTCGCGGCGTTGCCGCACGTGCATTGCAAGCTGTCGGGGCTCGCCACCGAGGCCGCGCCTGGCTGGACCGAAGAAACCTTGCAGCCGTATGTCGATCATCTGCTGGCGTCGTTCGGTCCGGCGCGTTTGATGTGGGGCAGCGACTGGCCGGTGCTCGAACTGAACGGCGACTATCTGCTGTGGCATTCGGTAGCGAACACCTTGCTCGCGTCCTTGAGCGACGGCGAGCGCGAGGCGGTTTTCGGCGGCAACGCAGCCGCGTTTTATCGGCTTTGACGCAATGAAGACGCGTCGCGAAGACAAGAGAAGCCCATTCAACTGGAGTCGTAGATGACACAAAGACTGGCCGGCAAAACGGCCCTGATCACCGCGGCGGGACAAGGCATCGGTCTCGCCACCGCGGAACTGTACGCACGCGAAGGCGCGCGCGTGATCGCCACCGATATCCGTATCGACGGGCTCGCCGGCAAGCCGGTCGAAGCGCGCAAGCTCGACGTGCGCGACGACGCGGCGATCAAGGCGCTGGCCGCCGAACTCGGCGCGATCGACGTGCTGTTCAATTGCGCCGGCTTTGTGCACGCCGGCACGATTCTCGAATGTAGTGAAGAAGATTGGGACTTCGCGTTCGACCTGAATGTGAAGGCGATGTACCGCACCATCCGCGCGTTCTTGCCGGCCATGCTGGAGAAGGGCGGCGGCTCGATCATCAATATGTCGTCGGCGGCGTCGAGCGTGAAGGGCGTGCCTAACCGCTTTGCGTATAGCGCGTCGAAAGCCGCGGTGATCGGTCTGACCAAGTCCGTTGCTGCGGACTTCATCACGCGTGGTGTACGCTGTAACGCGATCTGCCCGGGCACGGTGGCTTCGCCGTCGCTCGAACTGCGGATCGCCGCGCAGGCTCAGGCGCAAGGCGTGACGCTCGACGCCGTGCAGGCGGCCTTTGTCGCGCGTCAGCCGATGGGCCGTGTCGGCAAGCCCGAAGAGATCGCCGCGCTGGCGCTGTATCTCGCGTCCGATGAGTCGTCGTTTACTACCGGTCACGCGCATGTGATCGACGGCGGCTGGTCGAATTGACGCACACCGAATACCACTGAAAAAGGACGTGTCAGGATGAAACTGCTTCGTTATGGGTCGAAAGGTCAGGAAAAGCCGGGCTTGCTCGACACGCAGGGCAAGATTCGCGATCTGTCGAAAGTGGTCGCCGATATCGACGGCGCCGCGCTGACCGTTGAAGGCCTCGCCAAACTGCGCGCGGTCGATCCGGCTTCGCTGCCGCTGGTCGAAGGCAATCCGCGTATCGGCCCGTGCGTCGGCAAGATCGGCAAGTTCATCTGCATTGGGCTGAACTATGCGGATCACGCGGCGGAATCGAATCTGCCGGTGCCGGCCGAGCCGGTGATTTTCAACAAGTGGACGAGCGCGATCAGCGGCCCGAACGACGACGTCGAAATTCCGCGCGGCTCGAACAAGACCGACTGGGAAGTCGAACTGGGCGTGGTGATCGGCAAGCCGGCGAAATATGTCGACGAAGCCGACGCGCTCGATTACGTCGCCGGTTATTGCGTGATCAACGACGTGTCGGAACGCGAATGGCAGATCGAGCGCGGCGGCACGTGGGACAAAGGCAAGGGCTTCGATACGTTCGGCCCGATCGGCCCGTGGGTCGTCACGCGCGATGAAGTTGCGGATCCGCAGAACCTGAGCCTGTGGCTCGAAGTGGACGGCCATCGCTATCAGAACGGCAGCACGAAGACGATGGTGTTCGGCGTCGCGAAGCTGGTGTCGTATGTGTCGCAGTGCATGAGCCTGCAACCGGGCGACGTGATTTCGACCGGCACGCCGCCGGGCGTCGGCATGGGTGTGAAGCCGAATCCGGTGTATCTGAAGCCGGGGCAGACGATCCGGCTGGGTATCGAAGGCTTGGGCGAGCAGACGCAGAAGACTTATGCGGCGGAGTGAGTTTTGACGAGCGGCCGGTTGGCCGTTCAACCCGCCGGTTCATGCTCGTCACTGATCCGATTGACCGTGCCTTGCGCCACGGCAACCAGCTTCTCGCGATTGCCGTCCATCACGTAGACGTTGCATTGGCAGGTCGCCTGAGTCTGACCCGCGTAGACGACCTTGGCGCGCGCGATCAGCGTGCCGTTGATCGCCGGGCGCAGATAGTTGATCTTGTACTCGCCGGTCACGACCTTCGGTCCCAGCGACAACGCGCCGGCGAACGTCAGCGCATTGTCGGCGAGATAGCTGATGACGCCGCCATGCACGAAGCCATGCTGCTGCCGCAGTTCGTCGCGGATCGGCAGAGACAGCGTCAGTTCGCTGGTGCCCGTGTGCATCAACTCGGCGCCAAGCAGCATGCTGAACGGCTGGGCATGCAGTGCGCCGCGCGCCCGGTCGAGGAGGTCGGTCATCTTGATTCCTTCGGGCATGGCCCGCGGTGGCATCTGCACTGGCGTGCGTTGTGCAGTCCCTACCCACTCTAGGAAGCGTGTGTGCACGACGTCAAGGTGATTCGGAAAAATCCGCCACACATTGTTGTGCAAAACGCCTGCAATTTTGAAATTGGCCGATGAAAAGGGGACGTAGGGCGATTTTTGGGGAAATTGATCTCAAGTCATGCCCGGCGTTGCCGTTAACCCGAAGGTAGCTCCCCGCCATTCTTTTGCAATTCAGGTGTTCACGATGTTCAGCAAGATCAAGGTCGCATCCGGCCTGTTGTTTGTCCTGGCCGCGTTCTGCGTGTTCCAGCTTGTGACTGTTGGCCTGGGGTTCTGGTCGCTCACGCGCACGCACGACGACGTGGGCGATCTGTCGAACATCGCGTTGAAGCAGGTCGATGCAGTCAATGAGACGACACAGCACCTGATGGATGCCCGTATCAACCTGTCGCGCGCCGGTACGCGAATGGTGCGCGGCGGCGCCGAGCCGGCCGACATCGTGCAGCACGCCCGGGAACAGCTGACGGGCGCCGACCAGTCATTCACTGCTTTCATGAGCGCGCAGAAGACCAGCGACGAAAACAGCGCCCGTGCCACGGCGTTGGCCGAGCGCTATAAAAAGCTGCACGACGCGCTCGCGGAGCTGGTGCAGTTCCTCGACTCGAACAATATTCAGGCGTTTCTCGACCAGCCGACCCAGTCGTTCCAGGACGCCTACCTCGCCGAGTCGCGCCTTTTCGTGCAGTTCGGCGATGCGGCGAGCCGCGCGTCGCTCGATTCGATCGATGCCCGCATGGCGATGTTCCGCAGCGTCAGCATCGCCATTCTGGTGTTGCTGGTGGTGGGCACGTTTGCGGTTCACATGACGTTGCGCCGGGGCGTGGTGGCGCCGCTCGAAGAAGCCGGCCGTCACTTCGAGCGCATCGCGCTGGGCCGCCTCGACCAGCCGATCGCATCGCGCGGCACCAATGAAATCGGGCGTCTGTTCTCCGGCCTCGCGAAAATGCAGGCGAGCGTCGCGCGCACCGTGCAGACCGTGCGCGAATCCGCCGACTCGATCCACTTGGGCGCCGACGAAATCGCCACCGGCAACGCCGATCTGTCCGCGCGCACCGAAAACCAGGCGGCATCGCTCGAAGAAACCGCGTCGAGCATGGAAGAGCTGACTGCCACCGTGCGCCAGAACGCCGAGCACGCCCGCGAAGCCAACGCGCTCGCCGAAACCGCGCTCGACGCGACCTCGCGCGGCAGCGAAGTGGTCAACGAAGTGGTCGTGAAGATGCGCGGCATCGCGCAAAGCTCGGACAAGATCGCCGAGATCATTTCGGTGATCGACGGCATCGCGTTCCAGACCAATATTCTCGCGTTGAACGCGGCTGTCGAAGCGGCCCGCGCGGGCGAACAGGGCCGCGGCTTCGCGGTGGTGGCGGGCGAGGTGCGGGGGCTGGCCCAGCGCAGCGCGCAGTCGGCCAAGGAAATCAAGACCTTGATCAGCGAATCGGTCGCCGAGATTCAGGGCGGATCGATGCTGGTCGAGCATGCCGGCGAAGCCATGAGCAACGTTTCGGCATCGATTTCACGCGTCACGCAGATGATGGCCGAGATCAGCGCGTCGTCGCTCGAGCAGAGCACGGGCATCGAACAGGTCAATCAGGCCGTGGTGCAGATGGATGAGATGACGCAGCAGAATGCGGCGCTCGTCGAAGAGGCGGCGGCAGCGGCAGCTTCGCTGCATCAGCAGACGCAACAACTTAAGCAGGCCGTATCCGTGTTCGAAATTTCGGAAAGTGTGTTGCGCACGCAACACATTGATGACATGCGCGGCCGGTCGGAGGCGTTTTCGCTGTCGGAAGCGCGGGCGATTTAAGCCGTGCGAGCGCCTGGAAAAAAGGCGTTTGCCAATGAAAATGGCCCGCTCGCGCGGGCCATTTTGCTTTAGACGCAAGCGCCTAAGGGTGCCAGGCGTACCCGAGGGTACTTAGGCCGGCTGGATGTTCGCAGCCTGCTTGCCCTTCGGGCCTTGCTTAACTTCGAACGTCACCTTCTGGTTTTCTTGCAGCGACTTGAAGCCGCTACCTTGAACTTCCGAAAAGTGAGCGAACAGGTCTTCGCCACCGTCGTCCGGCGTGATGAAGCCAAAGCCCTTTGCATCGTTAAACCACTTCACAGTACCTGTTGCCATTTTTAATCCAGTAAATGTTGTGTGTTGCATTCGCGACCGCTATTTCTCAACACGAGATCGAGCGCGAAGGACGAGTTGTATCACGTCTTTATGATCGACGCCAATCAACAAGTATTCGGGTATTCCCCCGATAGCCCCGTTTTGAGCCCTTCGAGGCATTTTGAAGGGGTGCCCCGCCCGGTAGGGTAAACTGGTTGTATTACTCTTCCAGGAAAAACATTGACACATTATTTGCAAGAAGAACTTACGTCGTTCTGGAGTCGTTTGACCCCCTATCTCGCGATATTGGAGTCTAAATCACCTCAAGAGGGCGCCCTGGATCCGATCGGCCGAATTACCGTCGACACCGAAGATCACCAGGCTTTCGCCCTTCACACCACCGATCAGAAGCCGCTCGGCGACACGTCGGACACCCCTACCGGAAAAAGCGCGACCTTTACGCGATTTAAAACGGCCAACGCCGCTTGGGGACCCTGGCAGCGCGAAGCATATTGATCGACCGGCCGGTCGGCTAAACCGGCCGCGTCCGCTTCATTGACGGCGCCCGGCTCAGCCCGGCAGCGCCTCGTAAGCCGTTGCAAGGTGATAGGGCGTGGTCGACGGCATGTCGTCCCGCACCACAGGACCCGCCGATGTCTTGCATTCGAACCAGCCTTGCGGACGCAGAAAGCGCTGCTGGAAACGTTCTATCTGGCCCGGCAGCGCGGCGAGCGCAGCGGGGTCGTCGTGGCTCGCGAGCGCGCGCAGATATTCGGTCTGCGCCCAGATCCGCTGGGTGGCGTCCTTGATCCGGCCGGTTTCGTCGAGCGACGCGCAAACGCCGCCGGTGTCTTTATCCACGCCGTACCGCTGCGCAAAGCTGAACGCGCGCGTCAGTACGTCGTCGAGACCCGAGGCCTCAAACAGAGCGCCCCCGCGTTTCACCAGCCAGAACCATTCGAACTGATGCCCCGGTTCCAGACGGTTGTCGTCGGCGCCCAGCGGCAACTCGGCGACGCAGCCGGTCGGCGCATGCACGAAATGTCGCGCGACGGCGCCTGCGAGGCGGCTCAACGCCGCGTCGAAGGCGGTATCGTGTGTCGCTTCGCGGGCCGCCAGCCAGGCCTCGGTCAGATGCATCAGCGGATTCTGGATCGGTGTGCCGGTCACGGCAGTGAAGTCGGCGTCCAACGCGGCGTTGAAAAGATCGCCGTCGGCCGCAAAACGCGACTGAATCAGCGCCGACGTGCGATGCATGACTTCCAGCGCGTCGCGGTTGCCGGAACGGCGGCCATATTCCGCGCACGCGAACACGACGAACGCGTGGGTGTATAAATCTTTGGTGGTGTCGAGCGGCGCGCCTTGCGCATCCACGCTGTAAATCCACCCGCCGTTGCGCGTGTCCTGAAACGTGTGCGTCAGCGCGTCGAACAGCACCTGCGCGTGCGCCGCATCGCCGGCTTGCGAGAACACGAACAATTGCCGCGCGCAAGCCATCGCGCGGTAGCGTGCAGCGGGAAGCGGCTGATGATTGTCAGCGCTGACCGCTTCGTACGGCAGCTTCAACTCAGTGTTGAAACCCGGCCCGCGCCACAGGGGCAGCACCACGCGGGCGAAGTGATCGCGCAGCGTGGCAGCCAGGGAGATCGTCGAAGCGGCGGAAGGGTTCATGCTTTGCATAGTTCAGTTCGTCAAACGCGGTCATTCGAAACGCCCAGTGATTCAGGCCGCTCGGCGTGCGGCCAAGCATAAAGCAAACACGTGCCGCTGGCACGCTGGCGCGGGAGCGCAATACGCTTCGAATCGTGCCGGCTCGACCCTCGCCATTCATGACATGGCGGCATATGGGTTCGCCGCAGTGTCGGCCGGCCGACATGTCGTACTCGATCCGTCGCGGATGGTTGCTCAGGTGGTGCCAGGCATTGAATCCGAAGCGACTTTCGAACGCTTGCGTCAACTGCCCGGCGTCAAGCCGTTCCGGCCAGACGGGGAGCCGTCTTAAAATTGGCAGATCGTCGGCGAATGGCTTCGGCAGGTGCATGCGGCCATGCGACAATGCGGTCTCGAAAAATTCCAATGGTATTGACGAGCGGTGCTCGGCGCCCGCTTTTTGGCGACGACCGCTTTTTTCTCTATGGCAGATTCCGCAGCATCCACTCAGTCCCGGCTTCCGCGCGCCGCTTCAAAGAAACGGCGCCAGGCCACTGTCTCGACCGAAACCGAAAACAAGCTGGCGCGCGCCGCGCGCTCGGCACAACGCCTCGCGCAACTGAGCGACGCCTCGCGCGACGATAGTACGCTCGACCTGTTCCCTGACGACCCCACCCGCGCCACGCTCGAAGCGATGAACATCGACGTCCGGCAAGGCACGCTGCATGGTTTCGAATTACCCGATGTGGTGCTGGCGGCGGTCGGCGCGATCGATGCCGACACGCCGTCGGACGCGAAAGCGGCGCGCCGCGCGCCTCGCGCCGCGAAGTCCGATGAACCGGCGCCGGTCGACGCAGCGTTGAGCGGACTGACGGCGCAGGCTGAGGCGACCTTGCCGCTGGACGAATTGGCTTTTGACGAAGCGAAGCCGGCCGCCGAGGCCGCTGTCGAAGAAAAACCCGCAGCAGCGCCGCTCACGTCCGCGATCGCAGCGGCGACCGTGGCGCGCAGTGTGACCGCGCTGCGTCAAGCGGGCGAGCCGGGTGCATCGGCGGATACGGGTTCCTCGACCACGGCCGGTGGCAAACCATCCGTGCCGCCGCAGCGCTTTGCGGCGACTTTCGCCAAGGCGACGACGGCTTCGCGCGACACGGCTGCGGTCGAAGCCGCTCATGCCACAACGGAGCGCACTTCGCCTGAAAGCGGCGCTGTGGCAGCCGCCGAGCCGAAGTCCGACGGCCGGTTGCCGGGCAATATGCCGGCACAGGCCAACGCCGCGTTCGGCGCGCAGTTCATGGCGGCCCAGCGCGCCGAAGCGGCTGCGGCGGCATTGCGTGTCACGCCTGAACTCGACCGCGCGCGCGCAACCGCCTTCGCCGATACCGTCGATGCGCTGTATGGCGTGATCGCCGACCAACGCCGCGCCGCGACTGACCATTCACGCCGCATGAAATGGATGCTGTCGATCGTGGTCGGCGCGTTGCTGGTCACGGTTGCGATCGGTATCACGCAGACGGTGCTGCTGATGCGTCTGACGCGTGAGACCACGGCCCAGCAGCACCGTATCGAACAGATGATGCAAAACCAGCAAGCGGCCATGGCCAGCCTGCTCGACACCCGCATGGCGATGGCCAACGCGGCGGCTGCCAATGCCGCTGCCGCCTCGTCGCCGGCCGCCACTCAGCAAGTCGCCGCCAGTCCGTCCCGTGGCAAGCGCGGCGCGCGAACACCGCACGCGCACAAGCCACAAGCAGCCAATTCGCACTGATTTTCAGTGATCGCCGCACCGGCGTCAGCCGGTTGCGGCGACTCATTCTGCCGCCACCCGCCCGGCCGGCGCTTCTTCCGCTCCCCACGTTTCGCCGAATAGATGCCGTAAGGTGCCGTGGTCAACCCGCGCAAAGGTACGATCAGCGCGAAGCCGGCGCGAATCAGGAAGCCGCAGTCCACCCCGCTCCAATAGGCGGCCCAGTTTTGACCCTGAAAATGAAAGAAACAGGGTCGTTGTCATGATGCAACGCACCATCGACATAAAGCCTGCAACGACGCACCTCATCCAAAAAATTGCTGCATTGCACTAGCTTTTGCCTAGGGAAAAACCCTATAATTCTTCTTAAGGGAAAACCCTAGTAAATTGCAGCAACCAACCGGGAGTCGCCATGAGCTTCATTTTTGCACTGTTCCAAAAGGTCAGCGACCTCTTTGCGTCGCCCCATCTGCCGCTGGATTCGGATTACTCGTACGAAGCGCGCAGCCGCGAAGCACAGCGTGTGCGCCAAGCGCAGGCTACGTTGTTCGGCATCAAGCTGACCGACTAAACAGCCACTTGTACGGCCTGAGCGCGGATCACCGCGCATAGGTGCGCACCTCGGGGTGCGCCTCGCCTCGTTGAAGCCACTGCCCGCGAAACGCGTGCCGTGGCTTTTGTTTTTCTGACGACATATTCGCGAATGTTTCGACGAATGTCTCATCTGTCTGAATATTTCCCAGCCGAAATGAATGTAACGGCGCCTGACATGGCGCCGCTGCGCCGCGCTGCCATTGCGGCGCGCATGACGTTGTAGAAGGGCGGCGAGCGCAAAAAAGCGCGCTGTCCATCGCTCCCCGTGTATGAAATGTATGCTTACAAGTGCTCACGTCTTCACGCGGTTTGCGTCGCTAAAGTTTGTCTCAAGCGTGCGGCGTCTGGTCTGAACCTGAAATCGCAGTCCAAGGCCGACCGGACACGGACGCTAGCACGACACAAAACTTTTGCATGGGAGGTCTCTATGAAAACCTTGAACAAGACATCGCGTTCGACTCTCGCAACCTTGCTGGCCGGTGGCGCTTTGCTCGCCGCGGGCAGCGCTTTCGCCCAGGAGCGGGTTGTCGTCGAAACTGGCCCGAGACCCGCAGCTTACGGTCAGCCGCACGTGATGCCGGTGGACGTCTCGGTCAATATCGGCTGGCATGGCGATCGTTATTACGACGGCCATCGCTACTGGGAACATGATGAATGGATGCGTCATCATCCGCACGGCGACGATCCGCGTCACCATGACCACGAGCAAGACGATCATCGCCCGCCGCCCCAGCGTTACTAATGCGCGGATGACGGCGCCGCTCGAGGCGGCGTGAAGTCCACGAAGCCGGTTTTTCCTCACGGAAGACCGGCTTCGTTACATTCGGCGTTGGAAACCACCAACAACGTGGCTGCTCACCCCCAGGCGGCGCCCACGCGACTGCGGTATAACCACCTTTCCCGACCCACCATATCCAACCTCATCAACCATGTCCCACTACTTCTACGACCCCGCCGCCGGCCACGGTCTCCCGCATGACCCGTTCAAGGCAATCGTCGCGCCACGGCTGATCGGCTGGATTTCGTCGCGCGACACCGAAGGCACGCTGAATCTCGCGCCATACAGCTTCTTCGGCGCGTTCGCCTCGTTTCCGCCGATCATAGGGTTTTGCAGCGAGGGTCGTAAGGACCGCGTCGCGAACATCGAAGCCACCGGCGAGTTCGTGTGGAACCTCGCGAGCAAACCGCTCGCCGAGCAGATGAACCGCTCGTCGGCGCCGGTCGCGCCTCACGTCGACGAATTCGAACTCGCGGGTCTCACGCCGGCGCCGGGCCGCAACGTAGCGGTGCCGCATGTCGCGGAGTCGCCGGCCGCGCTCGAGTGCAAGCTGCTGCAAGTGGTACGTTTGCATACGCTCGACGGCACGCCGATGGACAACTATCTGTCGCTTGGCCAGGTGGTCGGCGTGCACATCAACGAAGCGTATCTGAAGGACGGTCTGTTCGACACGCGCGCCGCGCAGCCTATCATGCGCGCCGGCTACCGCGCGGACTATGCTGAAGTCAGCGCGATGTTCCAGATGTTCCGCCCGACGAGATAAACTTCAAGCGTTCGAACCGCGTCGCCCGGCGCGGCGCGGCATGAACCGCATCGCGTTCGCGGAAAGCCAGGGCCCGGAAACTGGCCCGCTTGATGCTTGCGACACTCCCACGCGTCGTTTTCAAGTACCGGCTCACTCTCCAGGAGCGCGATCATGTCTACCGAATTCGCTACGCAGTTCTCGCATGTCCGTCCGCAAGACACGTCCTACGTGGATCAGGGCTTACGCGACTTTTTTCTCTACCGCGATTTAGGCATCGCCCAAGCGACCGGCGGCAAGGTGCTCGCGCAGCTCGTCAAGGCGAATCACGCACCAGAGCAAGGCACCGGCTGGCACCGTCATGAGGCCGATTTCCACATTGTGATCATGCTGAAGGGCTGGGCTCGCTTCATGTACGGCGACAAGGAAACACTCGTTGCCGCCGGCGATTGCGTGCATCAGGCGCCGGGCATCGTCCATTATCTGTTCGATTACTCGGAAGATATGGAGTACATCGAGATCGTGTCGCCGGCCGATTTCAAATCGATCGAAGTTGAAGGTCCGTGCGACGTGCCCGCGGTGACGCCCTGGAAGAGCGTCGCGGCTTGAACGGAGTAGAGGAGTAGAGCCGGAGTAGAGGCGCCGCGGTCGCGGCGGCTCTCGTGTAACGTGTAACGGCCTTTAGAAGAAACAGCTCATTGCTCCGCCGGCGGCCGTCGCCGCACCGATCGCGCCGCTTGCGGTTTCGCGGCGGCGCCATTCGACACGGCAGCCACCGCGGCGTCCACGTCGACGTCCACCACCGCTGTTGCCGCCGGCGCCGCCGGGGTCACCTCGGCGGCCGTCGCCGCGGGCACGGGCTGAATCGTGCCCGCGCGCGAACTGACCACCACGGCGCGCGGTTCGTTGTCGTAAATGACAGCGCGCACGCGCGGATAAATCTGCCGCTCCCAGCGGTGTCCATTGAACACGCCATAGTGCCCCACACCGGTTTGCACATGATGCGTCTTCAGATACGGCCGTAACTTGTCGCACATATCCTGCGCGGCGAGCGTCTGTCCCACCGCGCAGATATCGTCTTTTTCGCCTTCGACGGTGAGCAGCGCGGTACGCCTGATCTTCGACGGTTCGACCTTGCGTCCGTCCACTTCGAGTTCATGCAACGGCAGCGCGTGCCGCTGAAAAACCGTATCGACGGTCTCCAGATAGAAATCGGCGGTCAGATCCATCGTCGCGAAGTATTCTTCATAGAAGGTGCGAATCGTGTCGGCCTTCGCCGGATCGCCCTTGGCGCGCTCGTAATACATGGTCTCGAACGAGTCGAGATGGCGGCCGAGATTCATCGACATGAACGCCGTGAGCTGCACGAAGCCCGGATACACGCGACGGTGCGCGCCCGCAAAACCGAACGGTACCGCGCTGATCAGATTCTGCTCGAACCATTCGATCGGCTTGCTCTTCGCCAGTTCGTTGACGCGTGTCGGATTGATGCGCGTGTCGATCGGGCCGGCCATCAGCGTCATGCTGGCGGGCTGCGCGGGGTGATCGTCGGCGGCCATCAGCGCGACGGCGGCGAGCGCGGCGACCGTCGGCTGACACACGGCCAGTACATGCGCGCCCGGTCCGATCGTTTCGATGGAATCGATCACGTGCTGCACGAATTCGGCGAAACCGAAACGGCCCTGGCTGAGCGGCACATCACGCGGGTTGTGCCAATCGGTGATGTAGACATCGTGCTCGGCCAGCATCGTGTGCACGGTGCCGCGCAGCAGCGTCGCGAAGTGGCCGGACATCGGCGCGATCACCAGCACGCGCGGCTGCGGAGTGGAAAGCGTGGTGTCCTTACGGAAATGCAACAGCGAACAGAATGGCGTGTGCGCGACGACTTCCTCGACGATCGCCACCGGTTTGCCTTCCGTCACAACACGTTCAATACTGAACGGCGGTCTAACGGGCGTGAGTCCGGCGAGTGTCAAAAGATCGCAGGCCGCGCGTATCGAGCGGCCGTGCGGCGTTTCGCCGAACGCAGGCCATGCGTTCAGCGAATGATTGACCAGAGCCGCGCCGTGCCGCATCGGCAGCATCATGTCGGCAAATGCCTGGTATGTGGGATATGCGAACAGGTTCATAACCTTCGCACGAATGCTAGAAAGGAAGGAAGTCGAATAGAGGCAAGTCATGTGCCAGTCATGCACATTCACTGCCTTATGCTAAGTGTACGTTGGCATAGCATTTGCACCAGTCGCTGAAGCGGGCCGGAATTGCCGTGCTTTGGTGCGCCGACGCACGGCAGCGTGCATGCGCATCGTCAGGCGTCGCGCGAACGCCTCATCAGGAGGAACGTATGACGAATACCACGCTCACCATCAGCAGCAAGAATTATTCGTCGTGGTCGCTGCGCGGCTGGTTGCTGACCAGGTTCAGCGGCCTGCCTTTCGACGAGATCGTGATGCCGATCGACGATCCCGCCGCTCGCGCCGAATTGTTGCTGCTGTCGCCGTCGATTCTGGTGCCGTGCCTCTTTCACGACGGCATCAAGATCTGGGACACGCTGGCGATTGCCGAATACCTGAACGAACTGAAGCCGGAGGCGGCGCTGTTGCCCAGGGACATCCGCGCCCGGGCACACTGCCGCTCGATCTGCGGCGAGATGCATTCGGGTTTCAGTTCGCTGCGCTCGGCGTTGCCGATGAACCTCAAGGCGCATTTTCCCGGCTTCAAGGTATGGGCGCGTGCGCAATCGGATATCGACCGCATCGTAACGATCTGGAGCGAGTGCCTGAAGCAGTACGGCGGCCCGTTTCTGTTCGGCGAGCGCACGGCGGCCGATGCGATGTACGCGCCGGTGGTGACGCGTTTCGTCACCTACGACGTCAAGCTCGATCCGGAGATCGTCGAATATGGACAGCGCATCATGGCGCTGCCCGAAATGCAGGAATGGATTGCCGACGCCCAGCAGGAAGTGGAAGAGATCGACGAACTGGACGTCGAGTTCTGACCACGGCGCGGCGGCGCGCCACGACGAAACGAGGCGCGCCGCACCGGCAACTTAGCCGCGCCCGGCTTCCAGCTTGAACACGCTGACCACCTGTGCGAGACGCGCGGCCTGATCGCGCAACTCGGCCGCCGCGTGTTCCGCCTCGCCGACGATCGTCGCATTCTGCTGGGTCGCCTCGCCGATCTGGGTGACGGCGAGGTTGACCTGTTCGATGCCGCCCGATTGCTCGCGCGACGCGACGCTGATTTCGGCCATGATCGCGCGCACCTGGCCGACCTGGTGAACGATGCCCTGCATCGTCGAGCTGGCCTCTTCGGCGATCCGGAAACCGCTTTTGACGGTCGCTGTCGATTCGGCGATCAAGCCCTCGATCTCCTTCACCGACGCCGCGCTGCGCTGCGCCAGCGCGCGCACTTCCGAGGCCACCACCGCGAAGCCCTTGCCGTGCTCCCCTGCCCGCGCCGCTTCGACGGCGGCGTTCAGCGCGAGGATATTGGTCTGGAACGCGATGCCTTCGATCACGCAGGTGATTTCGGCGATCTTCTGCGACGAGCGGCTGATTTCGCCCATCGTCGACACCACGCGTTCGACGGCGCGGCCGCCTTCCAGCGCGGCGTCGGCGGCGTTCGTGACGAGCGCGTTGGCTTGTGCGGCGTGGTCGGCGTTCTGCTGCACGGTCGAGGTGATCTGCTCCATGCTGGCCGCGGTTTCTTCGAGGCTGCTCGCTTGCGTGGCGATGCGCGCGGCAATGTCGCCGCTGCTGGCGGCAATCTTTTCGGTGCCGTAAGACATGTCGGTCGATGCGTTGCGCACTTGCGAGACGATGCGCGCAAGACCTTCGCCGATGCCGTCGATCGACTGCATCAGACGGCTGATCTCGTCGGCGCGAGCATGTGCGCTTTGCGCCACGCGCACGCTCAGGTCGCCCCCGGCGAAGCGCTCGGACGCTTTGGCGGCTTCACCGAGCGGGCGGCTCACGAGGCGGCGCACCGCGATCAGGAATACCGCCGCGAACACGCCGACCAGCGCGAAACCGATCAACAGGAAGCGGTCGCGGGTAGCGGTGACGTCGGCCATCACCTCGTCGCGCGGCGCGACACCGCCCACCAGCCAGTGCCATTCCGGCACGGTGATGAACGACACGTATTTGTCGCGCGCATTGCGCTCGCCGAGCGTCGCATCCGCCGAGCTGTATTCGAGCTGTCCTTGTTTCATTTCCAGCATTTGCTGATACGGCGCGTTGGCGTTGTCGGCGATCTGGCCGGCGGCGGCCGGATGCACGATCAGCTTGCCGCGCTCCGCGCCATTCGACGCGTTGACCACGAAGTAATAGCCGCTGTCGCCGATCTTCAGTTGGCGAATGCCGTCTTCGACCGACTGAATCTCGCTGTCCACGTTCACGCCGACAAACAGCGCGCCGATCACCCGGCCGCTCGCATCGGTAATCGGTCGGTATTGCGTGATCAAACGCTTGCCGAAGAGCGCGGCAAGCCCTGTATAGGATTTGTTCGCGACGAGCAGCGCGTACGCCGGCGCCTTGCGGTCGAGCAGCGTGCCGATCGCGCGCGAGCCGTCCTGTTTTTTAAGCGATGTCGTCACGCGCACGAAGTCGTCACCGCTGCGCGCGAACACGGTGGCCACCGCGCCGCTGCGTTCGAGAAACTGATCGGGGATCGAGAAGTCCATGTTCAGGACCTTGTCGCCGGCCTTGATGGCCGGCGTGGCGAGTCCGGTGATGTCGACCTTCTGGGTTTCGTCGAGCGTATAGCCGTTGGGCAGGAAGCTCGCGAACAGCGACATCGAGCGATCGACTTCCGTCGATAACGCTTTGTCGAACAGCGTGATCATTGCGGCGATCGAACGGTCTTTATCGGCGATGCGTTCAAGCACCTGATCGCTGATCTGCGTGCCCGCGGCGCGAGTAAGCCCCCACGTAAAGGCGGCGAAAATCAGCGCCACAAGCGCGCAGGAAAGCATTGCCAGCCTGGCGCCCACGCTGGCGCGGCGCAAAGAGAGAAGTTCCATCGGCGATTGCGGAGTAAAGAGGAAGGGTGATGCGCAGGCCACGCTTGGGCATGGCCGCCATCGAAGTCCTGTTTACGACCGCGAGGCCGATTTTCTTTAGCTTATTGAAAGCACCGCGTAATCAAGAATCACGGCGTGCTCCGGCGCTCAGCGCCCCGGCGCGCCGCGCCAGGTGCGCAGCAGCAGCGCATTGGTGACGACGCTGACGCTCGAAAACGCCATCGCCGCGCCGGCCAGCATCGGATTCAACAGGCCGAAGGCGGCAAGCGGAATGCCGATCAGGTTATAAACGAACGCCCAGAACAGGTTCTGCTGGATCTTGCGCCAGGTCTTGCGCGAGATGTCGATGGCGTCGGCCACCAGCGCCGGATCGCCGCGCATCAGCGTGATGCCGGCTGCGTGCATCGCGACGTCGGTGCCGGTCGCCATCGCGATGCCGATGTCGGCGGCGGCGAGCGCGGGGGCGTCGTTGATGCCGTCGCCCGCCATCGCGACGATTCCGGCGCTGCGGAATTTCAGATCGAGGATCACGCGGGCCTTGTCCTCCGGCAGCACTTCGGCGTGGAATTCATCGATGCCGAGCGCCTTGGCAACGCTCGCTGCGCTGCCATGGTTGTCGCCGGTGACGAGCACGCTTTTGACGCCCATCCGCGCGAGTCGCTCGATGGCGGCGCGCGCGGTCGGTTTGACGGTGTCGCCGAAGGCAATCAGCGCGAGCGCGGCGGGTGCTTGCGGATCGCGCTGCATCAGCCAGGAGACCGTGTTGCCGGCGGCTTCCAGTTCTCGCGCGCGCTCGGTGAGTCGCGACGGTAACCGGATGCCCAGTTCGTTGAGCCAGCGCGTGCTGCCGAGCGCCAGGGTGTGGCCTTGAATATCGGCTTCGACGCCACGGCCGGGGACGGCACGCGCGGCGCTCGCGGTGGTTGCCTCAGCTTTTGCGGCCGGCGCCGACGCCACCGCAGAGGACATAGCAAGCTCGTTTGCGTTGGGTCCAGGAACGTCATTGCCGCTCCTGTGCGGCGCTGCCGCGTCACCCGTCGCTAACTCATGCTCGACCTCGGCGTGCGTCGGCGAATCGCCGCTGCGCATCTCATAAGCCTTTACCACCGCCCGCGCCAACGGATGATCGCTATGCCGCTGCACCGCCGCGGCAAGTGCCAGCGCCTCATCGCGACCGATGCCGCCGATCGGTTCGAACGCCGTCATCGACGGTTGCCCGATCGTCAGCGTGCCGGTTTTATCGAACGCGACAACATTCACCCGATGCGCGGTTTCCAGCGCCTCGGCGTCCTTGATCAGCACGCCATGCCGCGCGGCGACACCGGTGCCGGCCATGATTGCCGCCGGTGTTGCCAGTCCGAGCGCGCAAGGGCAGGCGATCACCAGCACGGCGACTGCGTTCAGGATCGCGGTTTCGCCGCCCGCGCCGGCGATCAGCCAGCCCGCCAGCGTCAGCGCCGCGATCGCCAGAATCGCCGGCACGAAGATCTCGCTGACCCGGTCGACCAGCCGCTGAATCGGCGCCTTCTCGGCCTGCGCGCTTTCGACGAGGCGGATGATCCGCGCCAGCGTCGTTTCCGCGCCGATCGCGGTGGTCGTCACCGCGATCGCGCCTTCGCCGTTGATCGAGCCGGCGGTGACCGGATCGGCCACCTGCTTCGGCACCGGCAGGCTCTCGCCGGTAATCAGCGATTCGTCGATATGCGTGCGGCCTTCCAGCACCGCGCCGTCGACCGGCACGCGCTCGCCCGGCCGCACGATCACCACCGTGCCGACCCGCACTTGCGCGAGCGGCACCTCGCGTTCGTCCGCGCCGATGCGAACCCGCGCGCGGTCAGGGCGCAGCGCGTTGAGCGCGCGGATCGCATCGGTGGTCTGGCGCTTGGCGCGCGCTTCGAGCCATTTGCCGAAGCGCACCAGCGTGATCACCACCGCCGACGCTTCGAAATACAGATGCATCACGTCGCCCGGATGGCTCGCCAGTTGGTAGACGCTGATCCCGTAAGCCGCCGACGTGCCGAGTGCCACCAGCAAGTCCATGTTCCCGGCGCCGGCCCGCACGGCACGATAGGCCGCCTGATAGAAGCGCGCGCCGAAGACGAATTGCACGATGGATGCGAGCGCAAGTTGCAGCCACGGTGAAAGCATCGCGTGCAAGCCGAACCACTCGCCGACCATCGGCAGGACGAGCGGCAGCGTCAGCACGGCGGAGGCGAGCACGGCATAGCGTTCGCGGTGCGCCTTGTCGCGCTTGCTGTCGGCGATGGCGCTGTCGGCGGCCGGCGGCGCGTCTGGCGGCGCGATCAAGGTTGCCTCGTAGCCCGCTTTCTTGACGGCTTCGATCAGCGCACCCGGGCCGGAACTTGCCTCGCCAAGATTCACGGTTGCCGTTTCGGTTGCCAGATTCACCGACACGCCCGCGACGCCCGGCACTTTGGCCAGCGCCTTTTCGACGCGCATCGCGCAGGACGCGCAGGTCATCCCGCCGATGTCGAGTTCGGCGGTTTTGGCGGGCACGTCCGAGGGACGCTGGGGAGTGGCAAGTTCGGTCATGGTAGGCAAGGCTCGTGGCGGCATCAGGCCGCATCGTCAACCCAGTATTGACCTTCCCATGATGGGAAGGTCAAGGACGCTTTTGTATGACTCGGGAATGCCGCCGCAAGCGCGGGTCAGAACGCCGGCGGCGCGCCCAGCATCGCCTGGCCGACCGCCTGCTGTTCGTCGCTCGTGCGCGCCAGCAAGGTTTCAGCGGCACCGCGCCGGTCGGCGGCGTCCTTGTTCTGGCTGAGCTTCCATTTGCCGACCAGCTTTGTCACCTCGATCTCGAGGCCGACAATCGCGCCGAGCATCTGGGACAGATAGTCGGCCGGCGCGTCGCCCATTTTCCATGGCACCGCTTCGCCGGCTTCCATCTTGCGCGTGAGCCGCGCGACCAGGCCGCGCACGAAAGCCTCGTCGTCGCGTACGACGATCCGGCCGTGCGCGTGCACCACCATATAGTTGTAAGTCGGCACCTGACGGTGCGCTTCGTGTTTGCTCGGATACCAGTTCGGCGAGATGTAGGCGGCGGGGCCCTGGAAGATCACGAGCGCTTCCGGGTTGGCGGCGACTTCCTGCCAGACCGGGTTGGCACGGGCGACGTGGGCGCGCAGGATGCCGTAAGAGCGCGCGGCCCCTTCGGTTCCAGCGGGGGCTGCGTCCACGATGCCCGCTACGGGGACTAGCTGCGCGTCGAACGGCAGATGGTTCGCATCGAGCCCGTTCGGCCCATTTGTAATCAGCGTGCCGAACGGCTGGTCGGCGATCAGGCGATGGAGAACCTCTGGACGGTTCTCTTCAAAATGGGCGGGCATATACATAAAGCGCTCCGGATGCAAAAAGGGCGGCGAATGGTTGAGAACGGCGGCCGGCCAAAGGACAACATAAGCGAGGCGTCGTAAAAACGGTCAACCGTACCGCAAATGAACCCCGCGCGCTGCGCTTATTACAAAGCTCGATTCTTGCCTTTGCGCTTGCCTGGTAAGTAAGGATACGATACAACCCGATGTTGCCGGCATGGCGGCCCCTGACTTTCCGCGCTTGGCTTGGGGAGGCCACGCAAGCAGGTTCCGCTGCATCCCGACGTATCCCCTGGACCGCACGTTCCGCCACCTGAACGAATGATAAAAAATCGCCGAGAACTGTTTTCGCTTCACTGGACCTGCGCATCGCTCGCAGGCCTCGCATTTCTGGCCGGTTGCGCGTCGACACCGTCCGCCACGCAAAAAACGACCGGCTGGATCAAGGACGAAGTCGCCGATTCGTACGTGTTCGGCTACCCGCTGGTGTTGATGGGTGTCGCGCGCGATGCGGCGGTCGGCACCGATCCGGGCCAGGCGCCGATCAATAGGCTGCGTCATGCGCAGGCCTTGCCGCCGGTCGGCGCTGCCAATCCGCCGCAGCCAGGCCTCGACACGCTCGATTCGACAGGTTGGCTGGACGTCGGCGCCGAGCCGGTGATCGTCTCGTTGCCCGATTCGCATGGCCGCTACGTCGACGCCCGCGTGCTCGACATGTGGACCAACGTGGCCTGGTCGACCGGCGCACAGTTCGCCACGCGCGCAGCAGGCATCAAGGCGCAAACGATTGCGTTCGTCGGTCCGGGCTGGCAGGGCGATCTGCCCAAGGGCGTCACGCGCGTCGATGTGCCGACCCGCAACGCATGGGTGAGCGTGCGCATTCAGTCGAACGGCACGCGCGACCTGACGGCGGTGCGCAAGCTGCAACGCGCGATCCGCGTGGCGCCGCTGAGCGTCTATGCCGGCGACACGCGCTCGGCGTCGATTACGCCGCCGCGCAGCAACGCTGCCGATGCCGCCGCCGCGGCAGCGTCCGGTACGCCGGCCGCGCAGGTTGCCGCGCTAGACGCGAACGGTTTCTTCAGCCGGCTTGCACAGGCGTTGCCGGACAATCCGCCGACACCGGCCGATCCGCATGCACTGAAAATCCTCTCCGACCTCGGCGTGAAGCCCGGCGAGCCGGTGACGCTGCCGGGCGCCACCGAGGCGGTCGCCGCAGGTCTCACCGACGGCCGCGAGCGCGTCGTCACGCCGCCTTCCAATGTGCTGACCGGCAACGGCTGGAGCTGGTTCGGCGACGGCGTGGGCAACTACGGTCCCGACTATTCGATGCGCGCATATGCCGCCTATGCGCAACCGGGCATCGGCACGAAAGACGACGAAGTGCGCGCCGTCGTCACGCAGGACAGCGACGGTCGTACGCTCAACGGCGGGAACCGCTACGTGATCCACTTCGCGCCGAACCAGTTGCCGCCGGTGCGCGGCTTCTGGTCGATCACCGCTTATACCAGGGACGGCGCGCTTGGCGAAAGCGCGCCGGCGCGTCTGGCTGTCGGCGATCGCAATGGCGCGCGCCGCAATCGCGACGGCTCGCTCGACGTGACGGTGTCGCCGGCGCGCGGCAAGAGCGGCAACTGGTTGCCGGCGCCGCGCGCCGATCTGCAACTGGTGCTGCGTCTGTACGCGCCGAAGCCGCAAGTCACCGACGGCAGCTGGCAACCGCCGGCCGTTGTACGTCAGTGATATGACGGTCATCCATGAGTGGTACATAAGCAAGCGCATGTCCGTTGTCTGGCGCAACGGGCACGCGTTTGCCGTATCGCGGATGATTGTGTAAGTCAGGACTTACATTTCTATCCCGCGCAAGGTTCACGACTTATACTCCGGCTTGCGGGATTTTCGTTTTCGCGGCGGGCTTGCCGCCGCATTACCCAAGACCGAGCATGGCAAGCCTCGATAAAGCAACACTGGCATCTTCCATGCGGACCGTGCGCGACGTCGCGCAGTCACGCCGTACCCGGCATGTCATCACAGGTCTGCTGATCTTCCTCGTCGTGTTTGGCCTGCTGGGCTTTTTTGCGGCGCCGCCGCTGATTCGCTACATCGCCGAACAGCAACTCAGCAAGCAACTCGACCGGCCTGCTACGATCGGGCGCATTGCGCTCAATCCGTACACGCTCAAGCTCGAAGCCGATAACGTGCATATCGGCGAGCGTGGCGGCGCGGGCGATTTCGTCGATATTTCACGTCTCATCGTGCAGCCGTCGTGGAGTTCGCTGTTTCGCGCGGCACCGATCGTCGACGAAGTGCAGCTCGATTCGCCACGCTTTCATATCGTTCGCTACGATGCGCAGCGTTTCAATTTCACCGATCTGATCGAGAAGTTCGCGAAGCAGCCGTCCCAGCCCGCCAGCAAACCGACGCTCTTCTCCGTGTCGAACATCCGGCTCGAAAACGGCCAGATCACTTTCGACGACAAGCTGCTCGGCGCCACCCACGTGATCGATCAATGGAAGCTCGGCATTCCGTTTATCGCAACGCTGCCTTCGAAAACCAATATCTTCGTCGAGCCGTTGCTGCGCGCGCGGATCGACGGCAGTCCGCTCGCCATCGACGGCAAGACCAAGCCGTTTGCGGCGTCGCGCGAATCGGAAGTGTCGCTGCGCTTTGACGGGCTCGACGTGCCGCGCCTGATCTCCTACGTGCCGACCAGGTTGCCGGTGATCGTGCAGAGCGGCAAGCTGTCCACCGATCTCAAGCTCAACTTCGTGGTCTCCAACGACGTGCCGTCACTGCGCGTGGCGGGCACCGTCGATATGAGCGATGTGGACGTGCGCGATCAGAGCAAGGCGCCGTTCTTTGCGGCGCACGCGTTGCATGTGGCCGCTGCGACGCTCGAGCCGTTAAAGAGCGTGTATCACTTCGACGAGATCCGCATCGACGCGCCGAGCGCCGATCTTGCGCGTGATAAGGCGGGTGTGCTGAGTGTCGAGCGGATGTTCGCATCTGCACCTTCGGCTGCGGCTTCTGCATCTGAGGCTGCATCTGCACCCGAAGCGCCCGCCACGACGAAGAACCAGGCGAGCGCGCCGGTTACGGCATCCGGCGCAGCCGCTACGGAAAAAGCCGCACCGCCTTTGGACCTGTCGGTCAAACGCTTTGTGCTCAACGACGGCACGGTGAATGTGCACGACGAAGCGGCCTCGCGACCGGTCGACCTCGGCCTGCAAAAACTGGCCGTCACGTTGACGGATTTCTCGACGCTCGCCGCGGCGCCCGCGCATTACACGGTGAACACCGCCTTCAAGGACGGTGCCGGTTCGCTCGGTGTGGCGGGCACATTCGGCCTTGTCGCGAAGACCGCCAGCGCGAAGCTCGACCTGAAATCGTTGCCGTTGCCGCTGCTGCAACCGTATCTCGACGCCGCAACCGCGGCGCAAGTTGTCGACGGCGCGCTGTCCGCAACGGCGGACATCGGCGCGAACTGGTCGAAGTCGCCGGCTGCGGTGATGGTCTCCGACACGCAACTGGATCTGCAATCGCTGAAACTCGCGGCGCGTGGCAGCAAGGAGCCGGTCGTCTCGCTCGCGCAAGGCCGCGTGACGGTCAAGCAGGTCGACGTGGCGGGCCGTACCGCCGATATCGCCGGCGTCGACACGACCGGCCTGGTGGTCAATGCGCAGCGTCTGAAGGACGGCAGCATCGACCTCGCCGCGCTTGCCGGCCCGCATCAAACCGCGCAGCCACGCACGGCGATTCACGCGGTGAAGAAGGCGCACGAGCAAGGGCCCGCATGGCACTACAAGATCGGCGAGCTCAACCTGAAAGACGCGACCGCCAATTTCACGGACGACACCACCCCGCAACCGGTCAAGCTGAGCGTCACGCCGCTGCAACTCAAAGTGCAGCAGATCAGCGACGACCTGAGCCGCCCGCTGCCGATCGATCTGCAAGCAACGCTGAACAAGAAAGGCACGCTCGGCCTGACCGGCAATGTGACGGCGACGCCGCTCAAAGTCGCGTTGAAGGTGAACGCGAACCGGCTCGACGCGGCGGCGTTCGAACCGTACTTCGGCAGCAAGCTGAACGCGGTGATCGCGAGCGCGTTGCTCAACGCGAACGGCGACCTCGCGCTGACCCAGGCGAAGGCGCTGAAAGCGACCTACCGCGGCGATATGGCGCTAGTCGACGTGCGGATGCTCGGCAAGGCCACATCGGACCCGTTCGCCGGCTGGGGTTCGCTCGCGCTGACCAACTTGAAGGCCGACTACGACGAGCATGGCGGTACGGCGGTCGACGCGGCACGCGTGACGTTCACGAAGTTCTATGGCCGCGTGCTGCTCAACGCGCAAGGCAAGCTGAACCTGAGCGACGTGGTCGCGCACGAAAGCGGCGAGGCACAGTCGCTCACGCACGACAAGAGCGGCGCCGAGCCGGTGCGGTTGACGCCGCAGACGGCGTCCGCGCCGGTGCCATCATCGGCTACGCCGGCCACCGTGACCGCCGCCACGCCGCCGCAGAGCCCCGTCAAGCTGCATTTCGGCCAGCTGGTGCTGCAACAGGGCCGCGTGACCTACACCGACAACTTCATCAAGCCGAACTACACCGCGAACCTGGTCGGCATTCAAGGTACGGTCGGTGCGTTCGGCACGCAATCGACCACGCCGGCGCCTGTCGACGTCGCCGCGAAACTGGCGGCCAACGGTCCGATATCGATTCGCGGCACGGTCAATCCGCTGATCGCCAAGCCATCACTCGATTTGACTGCCAGCGCGCACGATATCGAGCTGACCAACCTCACGCCGTATTCGGCGAAATACGCCGGGTATCCGATCACCAAGGGCAAGCTGAACGTCGATCTGCACTACAAGCTCGACAACGATCAGTTGAACGCGGACAACCATCTGTTCATCGATCAGCTCACGTTCGGCGATCACGTCGAGAACGATACGGCGACCAAGCTGCCGGTGCGTCTCGCGATCTCGCTGCTGAAAAACTCGCGCGGCGAAATCAACGTGAATCTTCCAGTGTCGGGCTCGTTGTCGAATCCGGAGTTCAGCATCGGCGGGCTGATCTGGCATGCGGTGCTGAATCTGTTGCAAAAGGCCGTCACCGCGCCGTTCTCGCTGATCGCCAACGCATTCGGCGGCGGTGGCGAGGAATTGGGCTACGTCGAGTTCGATCCGGGTTCGGCGAAACTCTCGGATGCCGGTGAGAAAAAGCTCGATACCGTCGTGAAGGCCCTGGCCGACAAGACGTCGATTCGTATCGACCTGATCGGCCGCGTCGATCCGGCTGTCGACGAACCAGGGTTGCGTGACCGTTACGTCGAGCGGGTGGTCAAGCAGCAGAAGATCAAGGATGTGGTGGGCAATGGCGAGAGCGTGGATTTGTCGACCGTCACCGTCGATCCGAACGAATACGACAAGTATTTGACCAAGGCCTACAAGGCGGCCGACTTCAAGAAGCCGCGCAACTTTGTCGGCTTGACCAAGGGCCTGCCGGACGACGAGATGAAGAGCGCGCTGGCCGCCCACGCGCCGATCGACGACGCCAGCTTGCGCGAGCTCGCGCAGCAGCGGGCGCAACGCGTGCGGCAGTATTTTGAAGGCAAGATCGACAGCAGCCGCGTGTTTGTCGTCGCGCCGAAACTGAATGCTGACGGCATCAAGGACAAGGGCGCGACGACGCGGGTGGACTTTGGCTTGAAGTGATGCGTTGTGGCCGGCACGCCCCTGGTATTGCAAGGGCGTGCGCGTTAAGCGGCGCGCGTTGGCGCTTTCAATGCCGTCTGCTCGATCACACGCGCGAGCGTGTCGAAGGCCGGGCCGATCTTGTCGTTAGCCACGCACGCATAACCCAGCAGCAGTCCGCGCCGCGCGGGCGTTTCGCTGCTGTAGTAACTGGCGAGCGGCCGCACGATCACGCCGGCATCGTAAGCGGCCGCCGTTACCGCGCGATCGTTCGCATAATCGGGCAAGCCGAGCACCAGATGCAAACCGGCCTCGTCGCCCATCACCGGCAGTTCGTCGCCGAAACGCGCGGTGATCGCGTCGATCAGAATCTGCCGCCGCTCGCCGTACAGCGCCCGCATGCGCCGCACGTGCGACGTGAGATGGCCGTCCATGATGAAATCGGTCATCACCGCCTGCTGCATCAACTGCCCCTCGCGATACAACTCGGCAACGCCCGTGCGAAACGTATCCACCAGATGCTCCGGCGCGATCATGTAGCCGATCCGCAAACCCGGAAACAGCATCTTCCCCAGACTGCCGACATAGATCACCTGGCCGGTTTCATCGAGTCCTTGCAGCGACGCCAGCGGACGGCTGCCGTAGCGGAACTCGCTGTCGTAGTCGTCTTCGATGATCCACACGTTGTGCTGGCGCGCGTATTCGAGCAGCGTGCGGCGGCGCGCGAGACTCATCACCATGCCGAGCGGATACTGATGCGACGGCGTGACCAACGCCAGACGCGGCGGCTGTTGCAGATCCTGCTCGCGCGGGTTGAGCCCTTCGTCGTCGACCGGCACCGGTACTAGCGTAATCCCCGACGATTGCAGCACGCTGCGCGCGCCCCAATAGCACGGTTCTTCGACCCACGCGCGATCGCCGACATCGGTCAGCAAACGCACCGCCAGATCGATCGACTGATGAATGCCGGTCGTGATGATGATCTGGTCCGGCGTGCAATTGACCGAGCGCGCGACCCGCAGGTAATCCGATAGCGCTCGCCGCAACGGCCGGTAGCCGCCGCCGGGCGCATAGGTCAGCAGATCGGGATTGGCTTCTTTCCACAACCTTGCCTGCAAGCGGCTCCACGTGCGCGCCGGAAATTCGGCGACGTCGGGCACACCCGGCATGAACGCGCCCCATTGTTTGGCTGACACGCCGGCCTGATCGATCAGCCTTCGTCCGCGGGTCGAGAGGTCGTCGAGCTCGCGTTTGGGCGGCGTCGCAGCCGCGGCAGACGCCGCTGGATTGCCCTCCGGGCCGACACTCGCCACCGGCTTCTTGCGCGCATTCACCGCGGCGCTGTCGGGCCGCGTGTCGGCGACATAGGTGCCGCTGCCGGTGGTCGAGATCACATAGCCTTCGGCGGTCAACTGGTCGTAGACGTGCAGCACCGTATTGCGCGCGATGCCGAGGTCCGCGGCAAGCGTGCGCGAGCTCGGCAGCTTGGTGCCGGGCGGCAGTTGGCCGGTCAGGATGGCTTGCTGCATCAGCCGCAGCGTCTGCCTGTAGACCGGTTCGGCGGCCGCGCGGTCGAGCCGCGCGACAAGCCAGTCCGACAAGATCACGGTGTCCAAGTGGTTCTATCCGGAATAATGAAATGGTTCCATATTGTAGAACCGTAAGGGACTATAGTGAGCCACGCAATTGTTGCAATCCCTCTGTTTCGACGAGGGAGCCAGCCGGAACGTAGAGGAGACTAGTGCAATGAAAACCGATGACGTGATCGTCAGCTTTCGGGGTGTGCGCAAGACATATGACGGCGAAACGCTGGTCGTCAAACAGCTCGATCTGGATATCTATCAGGGTGAATTCCTGACGCTGCTCGGGCCATCAGGCTCCGGCAAAACCACTTGTCTGATGATGCTGGCGGGCTTCGAATTCCCCACCGGCGGCGAAATCTGGCTGGACGGCACGCTGCTCAATACCGTGCCGCCGCATAAGCGCAATATCGGCATGGTGTTTCAGAACTACGCGCTGTTTCCACATCTGACGGTCGAGCAGAACGTCGCGTATCCGCTGACCGTGCGCAAACTTTCGGCCGAAGAACGGGCGCATCGCGTCGATAACGCGCTGAAGATGGTGCGTATGGAGAGCTTCGCAAAGCGTTATCCGGCGCAGCTTTCCGGCGGTCAGCAGCAACGCATTGCGCTGGCGCGGGCGCTGGTGTTCGAACCGAAGCTCGTGCTGATGGACGAGCCGCTCGGTGCGCTGGACAAACAGTTGCGCGAACACATGCAGTACGAACTTAAATCATTGCACGAGAAGCTCGGCGTCACGTTCGTGTACGTCACGCACGATCAGGGCGAGGCGTTGACCATGTCCGATCGCGTCGCCGTGTTCGACAAGGGCATCGTGCAGCAACTCGATACCGTGGACCGTCTGTACGAATCGCCGTGCAACGAGTTCGTCGCGAATTTCATCGGCGACAGCAACAAGCTGCGCGGCACGGTCGCTAACGTCGACGGCGAGTACTGCGAGTTTCATCTGATTGACGGCACACGGCTGACTGGCCGCAATATCAGTGGCGCGCGCGCGGGTACGCCGGCAGTTGCGTGTATCCGGCCCGAGCGCATGAAGCTCGCGAACGGCGTGTCGCGGCCCGGCGCCAACGCGCTAAGCGGCGAGGCACGTGGGTTGATCTATTTCGGGGACCATGTGCGCATGCGTTGTGGCCTGCCGCAACAGGACGAGTGCTTTGTCAAGGTGCCGCTCGGCACGGAATTGCTCGAAACCTTCGCGCCCGGCGCACCGGTGGCGCTGGAGTTCGCGCCCGAGCATCTGCGGGTGTTCGCAGGGGCGTGAACGCATTGGCGCGTGGCTTGTTGAACGCGGGCAGGTCGCATAAGCAGCACAAAAAAGTCGCACTGTATTTAGCTGAAAGTACACCACCAAAGGAGAGCAACATACCATGAGCAAGATCGGGAAATCGCGCTGCGCCATCGCTGTCGGTGCTGTGGCGCTCGCGCTGGGCGCCGCGCAGGTTAATGCCGCTGAACTGACAGTCGTTAATTTTGGCGGCGCGAATGGCGACGCGCAAAAGGTCGCATTCAACCAGCCGTTCGAATCGCAAACCGGCAACAAGGTGACCGCCGTCGAATATAACGGTGAGCAGGCCAAAGTGAAGGCGATGGTCGAAGCGAAGCATGTGAACTGGGACGTGGTGGAAGTCGAATCCGGCGACATCGGCCGTGGCTGTGATGAAGGGCTGTACGAGAAGCTCGACTGGTCGAAGATCGGCAAGAAGTCGGATCTGATTCCGGAAGCGCCGCAAACCTGCGGCGTGGGTTTCTTCGTGTGGTCGACGGCACTCGCTTATAACGCCGACAAGCTGAAAACCGCGCCGACCGGCTGGGCTGACTTCTGGGACGTGAAGAAATTCCCGGGCAAGCGCGCAATGCGCAAGGGCGCGCGCTACAACCTCGAGTTCGCGTTGATGGCCGACGGCGTCGCGCCGAAGGACGTCTACAAAGTGCTCGCCACCAAGGAAGGCCAGGACCGCGCATTCAAGAAGCTCGACGAACTGAAGCCGAATATCCAGTGGTGGGAAGCGGGCGCGCAGCCGCCGCAGTTCCTCGTGGCGGGTGACGTGGTGATGTCCACAGCGTACAACGGCCGCATCGACGCCGCGCAGAAGGAAGGCAAGAACCTCAAGGTGGTGTGGAACGGCAGCATTTACGACCTCGACTACTGGGGGATTCCGAAGGGCACGCCGAACAAGGCGCTGGCGGAAAAGTACATCGCCTATTCGATTTCGGCGAAGCCGCAGCAGGACTACGCGCACCACATCGCGTACGGTCCGGTGAACGTGACGGCGATCAAGGCGCTCGATGCGAAGACGCTCGCCAATCTGCCGAACTCGCCGGCCAACGGCAAGAACGCGGTGCTGCAGAATCTCGCGTTCTGGACCGACCATGGCGATGAACTGGAGCAACGTTTTTCGTCGTGGGCTTCGAAGTAAGTAGCCGGGTGTGAGAAGGCGCGGCTTGCCTGGTGAAGCCGCGTCGTATCGATGCAATAAAACGCGCGCAGGTCTGATTGATATGCGCGCACGGCCTGATGCAAAGTAAGGGACAGGTGTGACTACGATGACGATCGCCGCCGATACGACGCCTGAGTCGAGCGGCAGACTCAAGCGCGAACTGAAGGCCGCCGAAGCGAAAAAACGCGCCATGGCGCTGCTGCTGATCGCGCCGCTCGCAATTTTTCTGCTGCTGATTTTTGTCGTGCCGATCGGCGCGCTGCTCACGCGCGCCGCGCAGAATCCGGAAGTGATCAACGCATTGCCGCATACGCTGAATGCACTCGCCGGCTGGGATCGCAAAACAGCGCCTCCTGACGCCGCCTACGCCGCATTGGCCGTAGATCTCACCGCGATCGCGGACAGCGACGGTATGGGCGCGCTCGCTCGGCGCCTGAACGTCGAGATTCCGGGCTATCGCTCGCTGGTCGCAAAATCGGCCCGCGCCATGCCGTTCGCCGATGACAACAGCAAGCCGTTGACGCTCACGCCGGCCCAGCTTCACGCGAAGTTCGTCGAACTCGACGAACGCTGGAACGACGTCGCTTACTGGCAGGCTATCGCGAAGAACTCGGGCGCCTACTCGCCGTTCTATCTGCTGGCTTCGTTAGACCATAAGCAGGACGCGTTCGGTCACATTATTCCGACCGATCCCGACCAACAGATCTATCTCGCCGTGTTCAGCCGCACCTTTGTGATCGGCGCGGCCGTCACAATTTTCGCGCTGCTGCTCGGTTACCCGCTCGCGTATTGGATCTCCACGCTCTCCGATCGTCGCGCGAATCTGGTGATGATTCTCGTGCTGATTCCGTTCTGGACCTCGATCCTCGTGCGCGTCGCCGCATGGATCGTGATTCTGCAAAGCGAGGGACTGGTGAACAAGGCGCTGATCGGCAGCGGTCTGCTGCATGATCCGCTATCGCTGCTGTTCAATCGTACCGGCGTGTACATCTCGATGACGCATATCCTGTTGCCGTTCATGATCCTGCCGCTGTACAGCGTGATGAAGTCGATCCCGCCGACCTACCAGCGCGCCGCGATCTCGCTCGGCAGCCATCCGTTCGCCGCGTTCTGGCGCGTGTACGTGCCGCAGACCTATCCGGGCATCGGCGCGGGCGCGTTGCTGGTGTTCATTCTGGCGATCGGCTACTACATCACGCCGGCATTGCTTGGCGGACCGAACGATCAGATGGTCAGCTACTACGTCGCGTATTTCACCAACGTGACGATCAACTGGGGCATGGCGTGTGCGCTCGGCGGCTTGCTGCTCGCCGCGACGCTCGTGCTGTATGTCATCTACGGACGCTTTACGCGTTCGTCCCTGAGCCTCGGCTGATCGCCTGAACGGAGCTTACTCGCGATGAAACTTGCCAAGCCCTTGTTTGCGCCGCATACGTCCCTGATTGAACGCGTGTGGTACTTCGCGTTGCGCGCGCTGGCCGTGCTCACGCTGCTGTATCTGATCCTGCCGGTACTGGCGATCGTCCCGTTGTCGTTTTCGTCGAGCACGTTTCTGGTGTATCCGATTCCGGGCTGGTCGCTGCGCTGGTATGAGAACCTGATCGGGTCCAATGAATGGCGCATGGCGGCCAAGAACAGTTTCATCGTGGCGCCGTCCGCGACCGTCGTGGCGACGTTCCTCGGCACCCTGGCCGCAATCGGCCTGACCAAAGCGAACTTCCGCGGCAAGGCGCTGCTGATGGCGATTCTGATTTCGCCGATGATCGTGCCGGTGGTCGTGGTCGGCGTCGGCATGTATCTGTTTTTTGCGCCGCTTGGATTGGCGAATACGTATATCGGGCTGATTCTCGCGCATGCGTCGCTGGGCGTGCCGTTCGTCGTGACGACGGTGGCGGCCACGTTGCAAGGCTTCAACCACAACCTGGTGCGCGCGAGTTTGTCGCTGGGCGCGAATCCGGTGAAGACGTTCTTCCGCATCACGTTGCCGGTGATCGCGCCGGGCGTGATTTCGGGCGCGCTGTTCGCGTTCGCGACTTCGTTCGACGAAGTCGTCGTGACGCTATTCCTCGCCGGTGCGAATCAGACGACCTTGCCGCGTCAGATGTTTACCGGTATCCGCGAAAATATCAGCCCGACTATCGCAGCGCTGGCGACGATTCTGATCGTGTTCTCCACCTGCCTGTTGCTGGCGTTGGAATGGCTGCGTGGGCGCAATGCGGCGCGGGCGGTGGCGGCGTAGCGTGATTGGTTGCCCAGGTGTGGGATGGCTACGGCGTTGAAGTCGTTGTCGCGGCCTGCCACCCACCACCCAGCGATTGAAACAACGCAGCCGTATCGGCGAACCGGTCGGCCTGCGCGCGGGTACGGTCGAGCGCGGTTTGCAACACCTGACGCTGCGTATCGAGCAGGCCGAACTGGCTGACACCACCCGCCGAATACTGCGCGTGCGCGATATCCAGGCTCGCCTGCGCTTGCTGTGCGGCATCATCGCGCGCCTGCAGTTCATGGGCATCGTTTTGCAGTGCCCTCAGCGTGTCCGCCACCTGTTGCAACGCCTGCAGCACCGTCTGCTGATAGTCGGCGAGCGCAGCATCGTAAGCCGCCTGTGCCGAGCGTTTCCTCGCGCGTAGTTCGCCGCCGCGGAAAATCGGTTGGGTGAGATTCAGGCCGAAATTCCAGATGTTCAGCCCACTGACTACGTCCCGAATGTTGGTGCGCTCCGATCCGATCCCGGCGGAAAGGGCGAATTGCGGATACAGGTTCGCCGTCGCCACACCGACATTCGCGCTCGCCTGATGCAGCAACGCTTCCGAAGCACGGATGTCGGGCCGCTCGCGTGCGAGCGTCGACGGCAGCGTGAGCGGCAATGTGTCCGGCAGATGCAGTGAATCGAGCGTCAGCTCGGCAAAGTCCGCCTTCGAGGGCGGCATGCCGAGCAGGATCGCGAGTTGATGATCGGTCTGCGCGAGTTGTGTCGCGAGTGGCGGCAACGACGCACGGGTCTGCGCGAGCAGCGTGCGCTGGCTGCGCACGTCCAGTTGCGAGACGCCGCCTGCCGCGAACCGTCTTTCTGTGATATCGAGTTGCTGCGCCTGGGTGTCCACGAGGTGCTGCGTCAAGGCGATCTGCTGCTTCAAAGACGCGCGCCGAACCGTAGTCGAAACCACATTGCCCGCGAGCGAGAGCCGCGCGGCTTCGAACTCGAACGACTGATAGTCGACTTGCGCCATGAGCGCTTCCAGCGTCCGGCGATTGCCGCCGAAAATATCGAGCGCATACGACACGCTCACCGACGCGTTGTAAAGCGTAAACGGCCCCGGATTGGGCACCTTCGGAATACCGAACGCCGCGATGTCGACCTGCTGCCGCACCCCGGATACCGTCGCGTCGACGGCCGGAAATGTGGCCGCACCGAATTGCGCGTTGTAGTTTTCGCGCGCCTCGATGAGTTTCGCGCGGGCTTGCGCGAGCGTGGGGCTTTGTTGCAAGGCCTGCTCGACGAGACGGTTGAGCGCATCGGATTGAAACTGCTGCCACCACATCGGTGTTGCATGTTCAGCCGCGACAAATGTCTGCGATGCGCCAGCCACACCGCTGGCCGCGACGGTCGCGGCGGGTTGCGCTTCATGCATGTAGGTCTGCGTGTCCGGCGCCGCGGGCGTATGAAAATCCGGCCCCACCGCGCACCCGCACAGCGCGACGACGGATAAGACAGCGAGCGGCTTCATCGACCGATCCTCCTAGTCGAGCGTGCGCCGGTAAAAGCGCAGCGCGATGCCCATCACGACGACCATGAACAGTGCCACGGGCCATACCGACGGCCACAGGTCGGCCCAGTCGTTTCCTTTGAGCAGGATGCCGCGAATCAGCCTGTTGAAATAGGTGAGCGGCAGCAGATTGCCGATGAACTGCGCCCAGCCTGGCATGCCCGCAAACGGGAACATGAAACCGGATAGCAGCAGACTCGGCAGAAAATAGAAGACGGTCAGTTGCATCGCCTGCAACTGATTCTGCGCAATCGATGAAAGCGTGATGCCGACCGTCAGATTCGCCGCGATAAACAGCAGCGCGGCCAGATAGATCGCCAGCAGGCTGCCCGCGAACGGCACATCGAATACGTAGCGCGCCGCAGCGAGAATGATCGACGCCTGCACCAGCCCGATCATCACGTACGGCACGATCTTGCCGGTCATCACCTCGATCGGCAGCACGGGCGTGGCAAGCAGGTTTTCCATCGTGCCGCGCTCGCGTTCGCGTGTGATCGCCAGGCCGGTCATCATCACCATCGTCATCGTCAGGATCACGCCCATCAGGCCCGGCACCACGTTGTATTGCGTGATGCCTTCGGGGTTGTAGAGCCGGTGCACCTGCACGTCGAATGCGGCAGCGGTGCCGTTCAGATGGGCGAGCGGCCCGGTGATGTCCTTGTCCGCGACCGGTTGCACGAGGCCCGGGAGCGCGGCGAGCGCGGTGTTCGTCGCGGTGGGGTCGGTCGCATCGGCTTCGACCAGCAGCGAGGGGCGTTCACCGCGAAGCAGACGTTTCGAAAAATCCACCGGCACCGACAACACGAACTGCACGCGGCCTTGGGCAAGCGCGCGGCGGCCGGCCTCCTCATTGGGCAAGGTTTCGACGATGTCGAAATACATGGAGTTCTTCATCGCCGCGACGAAGCTGCGCGAGAACGTGCTCTCGTCGCCGATGATGACGGCAGTCGGCAGATGCTTCGGGTCGGTGTTGATCGCGAAGCCGAACAGCGTGAGCTGAATGATCGGCAGGCCGACGATCATCGCGAACGTGATCCGGTCGCGCTTCAATTGCAAAAACTCTTTGAGCACGATGCTCCACCAGCGCGCCGGCGAGAACAGGACGCGCGTGCTCACGATTGCGCTCCGTAGTTGTCGGTAGAGTGGCCCATCAGGTAGATGAACACGTCTTCAAGGCCGGTTTCGATGCGCTCGGCGCGCAGCGCCGTGCCCTCGGTCGCGTGTCTGACGGTGGCTTCGAGCGCTGCGTGGTCTTTGCCACTGACATGCAGCGCTGAACCGAATACGACGGTCTGATCGACGCCGGGCGTTTTGCGCAACTGTTCCGAGAGTTTGCTCAGGTGCTCGCCGTAGATGCTCCATGTCGCCAGATTCTGCGAGTCGATCACTTCCTTCGAGGTGCCTTGCGCCAGCAGCTTGCCGTATGCGATGTACGCCAGCTTGTGGCAACGCTCGGCTTCATCCATGTAGTGTGTGCTGACCAGAACCGAAATGCCGCGCGCGGCGAGGCGGTGCAACTCTTCCCAGAATTCGCGGCGTGCGTTCGGATCGACGCCCGCAGTCGGTTCGTCGAGCAGCAGCAATCGCGGCTTGTGCAGCATGCAGGCGGCGAGCGCGAGGCGCTGTTTCCAGCCGCCGGATAGCGCGCCGGTCAGCTGACTCGCGCGGCTTTGCAGTCCGAGCGATTCGAGTGCGCGATCGACCGCTTCGCGCCGGTTTGTCATCTGATAGATGCGTGCGACGAAGTCGAGATTCTCGCGGATCGTCAGATCGTCCCAATACGAGAAGCGCTGCGTCATATAGCCGACGTTGCGCTTGATCTGCGCGCTCTCGCGAACGATGTCGTAACCGAGACAGGTGCCGGTGCCGGAGTCCGGCGTCAGCAGCCCGCACATCAAACGGATCGAGGTGGTCTTGCCGCTGCCGTTCGGCCCGAGGAAGCCAAAGATCTCGCCGCGTGCGACCTGCAACGTCACGTCGTTGACGACATGTTTGTCGCCGAAGTGCTTATTGAGCTTGTGCACGTCGATCGCGTACTGCGGCGCGGGCTGGTTCATTGCAGGCTCACCGCAACGGGTTGGCCGGGGCGAAGCTTGACTGCGTCGGCGGCGGACGGATGGGCTTCGACCATGAACACCAGCTTCGCACGGTTCTCATTGCTGTAGATCACCGGCGGGGTGTATTCGGCCTCGCTCGATATGTACGTGATTTTCGCTGGGACGTCGGCGGTGCAACCATCGCAATGAATGGAAAGTGCACGGCCTGGGGCGAGCTTGCCGACTACCGTCTCCGGTACGAAAAAGCGAACTTTCACGTTCTGCGGCGGCAACATCTGTACGACGGGATTGCCTGCCTGTACCCACTCGCCGACGCGATACAGCGTGTCGTAGACCAGTCCTTCCGCCGGTGCGTCGACGCGCTTCTGGTCGAGCTTCCATTGCGCCTGCGCGGCGGCCGCCTGCGCGGCGTCGACCTGTGCGCTTTGTGCGACGATTTGCTGCGAACGGCCGGGGAGCAAAGCGACATCCACCTGGTTGCTGAGTTCGCGGACCTGCGCGGCGGTGGCGTCGGCGTTGGCGCGCGAATCGTCGAGCTGCGCTTTCGGAATGCCGCCTACGCGGTACTGTGCTTCATCGCGCGTCAATTGCAAGGCGGCCTTGCGCGCGTTGGCTACGGCCTGCGCGCGTTGCGCTTTGGTCACGTTCACTTCGGGACGGCGCTTGCCGGTCTGGATATCGGCTAGCTGTGCGCGTGCCGCGGCGAGTTGCTGTTGTGCCTGCTGCAATGCGGCGGTCTCGTCTACGGATTCGAGCGTGAATACCGGCGCGCTCGCCTCAACCGTCTGCCCTCGTGCGACCGCCAACTGCGTAAGCTTGCCGGACTGCGACGAGCCGAGATAGACGAACTCACCCTCGACATAGCCTTGATAGACGTTGCTGTCGCGATGAGAGCATCCCGCCAATGCCGCCGCGGCGAACAGCAGGCAAACCGACACGCGGAAAAAGCGGTTCATGACTTGCTCCGTGAGACGACGCGGCGCTTCGGCGGCACCGGGCGCGGCAGCGGTTGCATGCCGCCGATCAGCAGCGCGGTCACATGCCGGCGCAACGCATCACGCTCGATGACAGGCAGACCTCGCGCGCTTTGCCAGATCTTCGCGGTGGCGAGCGGCAGCATCACGAGCGCCAGAATTGAGTTGAACAGCAACATGGCTTCCAGTTCGGCGTTGACGGCGCCGTCCTGCTGCGCGTGGGCAACGCGGCTGTTGAAGCGCTTGATGTTGTCGAACGGGATACGCTGCATCATTCGTTCACGCAGCAGGCCGCCTTCGTTGACGATTTCCCGCAGCCAGAGCGGCGGCAACCAGGGCATGCGGTCCGTCACGTCGAACAGGCGCGCGACGAATTCGTGAACCAGCGCGAACGGATCGCTTGCGGCGTCTTCAACGACCGGGCGCCAGACGAATTCCGCCGCACGGGCGAGCCGCTCGTCGGCAACCGCATCGAGCAGCTTTTCGCGATTCGTGAAGTAGTAGTGAACCAGTGCAGACGTGACACCCGCCGCGGCGGCGATCTGCGCGACCGTTGTGGCCGCGATGCCGCGTTCGGAAAAGAGCCGCGTCGCGGTGTCGAGCAGATGTTCGCGTACATCGAAGTCCTCGATAGCCGGGCGGCGACCGAGTGGTTTCGCGGACGAGCGTTTCGGGTTCATCGAATCATGCTAATTGATGAGTTAGTTAAATTCAAGGACGGCTTTTGCCGGGTGTGATCTGGATGCCTGAAGCGTTGCTTTTTTCCGGGCACGAAAGCCAGAATAAACACATGTTCCAACGGGCTTACCGCGGTCCCTTCTTCATCGGTCACGCTTGATGCGATTGCACTGAATGCGGCAATTTTCTGACGTGATTCTAAGAATATTCCCATTCCCGCTCCGTCTGCGTCTGTTCATACTCGGAGCCCTCCCAAAGAACATGCGCACGACGCAGAACATCAATGAAATTTCAGCTAACGATGCTAGCGTTTGCACTGACCTTGTCAGGCTGCGCGGAACATGCCGCGCGTGAACGACTCGGTATTGAAGATGCCACCGTGCTGAAAACGGGCATCGGCGCGACGCAGGACGAGGCGGCGGGTGCGGCGAACTCGCAATGGGTCGCGACCTATGCTCCAGTTGTCAGTAGCCGCAACGCGCTGGCGTCGTTGCAACAGCGGCTAGATCAATTGTCGGGCGATAAGCGTTCTTATTTCCATGCGAAGGCCCAATGTTGGATCGACGCCGGCCGGCAGGCGGACCAGGAGAGCGATCGCTGGGGTTTCGTCGAGGAAGCGATCGGACAGGCCGCGATGATCACTATCGGTCTCGAAAATGATACGCCGCTATCCGCGGCTAACCCCGTTTTGCGCACCGTGTCTACGGTACGCCCCGATCTATGGAAGATCGTCAATACCATCAAGGCTGATCCCGCCGTCATCCAATGTCCGGCCGCGCAGCAACCCTTGGCATGCGCCGAAGTCGAACTGATGCAAACGGGGCATGACGCATGGAAGCGTAGTTTCTCTGCCGCAGAGAAACGCTTGCCGGAGGTTCGGGACAATTTGCGCAAATCCGCTGAAACGGCCTTGCAATGTGCCCAGGTGAAGCCTGAACCGGTGCCTGCGGCGCAGCCGCCGCAAAAAATTACGCTGCGGGCCGACTCTCTGTTCCGGTTCAATGGCGGTAGCGTAGGAGCGATCATGCCAGCCGGCAAACAACGGCTCGACGCTGTAGTGACGGGGTTGAAGCAGGCCGCCACCATACGCGAGCTAAGGGTCACAGGCTTTACCGATCCTCTTGGCAGCAATGCTTATAACCGGCGTCTGTCTTTGCAGCGCGCGCAGACAGTCAAGCAGTATCTGCGCAGCCATGGCGTGACATTGCCGATAACCGTGCAGGGCCTGGGCGATGCGAATCAGGTGGTCGCCTGTAAGGAGACGAAGCGCGGAGAACTGGTGCGATGCCTTGCGCCGAACCGGCGCGTCGAGATCGAATTGATGCACGCTACGCCGTAGCTCACGCGTTAAGGACTTGCGGGCTTATCGGTAGTCTGAATTAGCTCGGCAAGGTAAAAGTTTTCACTAGGAATGCAATATATGTCTACTATCCTGGTTATCGACGACCACCCCGCATTCAGGCTGGTTATCAAGATGCAACTTATGGAACTGCTTGGCGTTGAAGAAGTGATCGAAGCCGACAATGGACAGACCGCTGTCGAACTGGTCCGGCAACACACGCCCAAGCTTGCGATACTCGATCTCGATATTCCGCGCATCAGCGGACTCGATGTCATTCCGCGTCTCAAACTCGCGTATCCGTCGATTCGCCTGCTCGTGCTGTCAGGTCAGGATCCAGCCACGTTCGCGCCACGGGCGATGCGCGCCGGCGTCCACGGTTTCGTCGGGAAGACGCAGCAAATGAAGGAGATTATGCGCGGTGTGGAAGCGGTACTGGCCGGTTATACGGTGTTTCCCGTGGTAAGTAGCGGTAAGGCCGTGGCGTCAAACGCCGACACAGTGCGTGAAGAAGACAAGCTCATGCTGTTGTCGGACAAGGAGCTTGTGATTCTACAGATGCTCTCGAAAGGGATGTCGAACAAGGCGATCGGCGACGCGCTGTTTATGAGCGACAAAACCGTGAGTACGTACAAGAGTCGCATCCAGGAAAAGCTTGGGCTGTCGTCGTTGGCCACGCTGATCGAGTTTGCGACATTGCACAGGCTGATCGACTGAGTTTTGCGGGTTATAAATAAAATGGGCCTGCGCGGTTCTTCAGATGGCGCGCGTAGTCGTGCATCGCGTTTCTCTCAGAATGCCGGGCTCACTTCGATCCGTTTCGCGACGATGTTGGGCGGACTTTGTGCGCTTGTACTCCTATGCATGTTCTCGCTAAGGGCTAACGCGGCATCGTTAGTCGATGGCAGACCGCGCGTGTTGCGGATTCACGATTCGCGTCCTGCCGCGGCGCCGGCCATGCGAGATGCAGTGGCGCAACTCGGGCAGCCAGCCCACGACTTTCATTCTCGCGGCGAGACTGTTGCCAGCGCGCCAATTGTGCTTGCTCCGACCGATGGCCGCTATGTTACGAGCCAATCGGCGACGGGCGCACGTGACACCGCGATCGAGCGGCACACGTGGCTGCTGGCGCTCGCCGCGCCGGCAATCGTTGCGCTCGCTGGCGTGTGCCTGTCTCGCGCTGCGCTGAGGCGCGCTGCTGAGAAACTGCGCCACGCCGACGATGAATGGAGGCGCCGGTGCGATGCAGCCGAAGCGCGGGAGCAGGCGGCACGTGTCGCAGCGTCCACCCACGCGAGTACCGCCGCGAAGCAGGAGCGGCTCTGGTTGCTCGGCGCGATGCGCCGCTATACGGAAGCTCCATTGACCGCGGTAGCGGGTCTGCTCGAATCGCTCGAAACTGCGGCCATGCCGTCCGCTCAACGCACGCAGGTGCCGATGATCCAATCCGCGGTGCGCACGTGGGCTCAAACGCTTCACGACCTGCTGGATATTTCACCTTTGGAGTCGCGCGCCATCGTTCTTGACGAACGCGTGACGAATCCGCGCGACGTCATCGACGGCGTCATCGCGATGTTGTCCCCCGCCGCCGCTCAACGAGGCTTACGCCTGAGCGCGAGCATTGATCAAACGGTGGCTGCGCGGATACTCGCCGACAGCACCCGGTTCGGTCAGATTTTCTTCCACCTGCTAAACCGCATGGTCCAGTTGTGCACCCACGGAGAGATTGCTGTCGTCGTGCGGGCGGAGCCGTTGAATTCTGGCTCGCAGCGTATCTCTATCAATTTGACGAATACCGATGCAGATGCCGCTCACTCTGCCCAACTGCAACCTTTCGGGCCGATCGCTGATGAACCGTTCGCAGGAGCGTGGCTTGGCAACGCTGATGCCTGCTTGCCGCTCTGCCAAATACTCGCACAGCGTATGCAAGGTGAGCTCATAGTCGTAAGCGACTCACAGTCCGGCACTCGCGCGAGCTTCAATGCTCCGTTCAGCGTCGAGCAATGGGAACCATCCGCGGAATTGGCGCGCAATTCGCTGGCGCCCCTGTTCGCCATTACCGCGCAGCCGCAGGACGTTTCCGCGAGCGTCGCGTCAGAACCGTTCGAACGCCGCTATCTCGACGCGCTGTCGGAAGAGGGTATCGATCTTCACGCGTTTTTAGGTACCTGGCGCCGTTCGATGGAGGACGATCTGGAGCGCCTCAGCGGTTGGCGTCACCAGCGCGGCTCCGACAAGCTACACACCTTGCTGCACAGATTGAGTGGAGCCGTAGGTCTCGTCGGTGCGCACAGTCTGATGGACGCGCTGCGGCGCGCCAGCGTGGCACCACTGGAACACGAGACCGGCGCAATCGACGCGCTCATTGAGCGCGCCAGGACCTTGGTTACACAACTTGACGCAGCGATCGAACCACACCGGAGCACCATAAGATGAATCGACCTCTGGCCTTGATCGAAGGCGCTCTGGCGATCCCGAAGCCGCTGCCATTCGATGGTTTGCCGCCACCCTTTGGCTCGCGACGACGTACGGCGCAGGCCGCGGCCGCGGCACAACACGCAGCGCAATACGAACCCCAACCTGTGGCTCAAACCGAAGCACAACAGGCGGTGCAGGACGCGGTGCAACGCCGGCCGCAGCAGACACGCCCAAGTCTGTTTCCTCCGGGTGCGAAGCACGTCTTGTTCTATAAGGCGCCGTCGCGACGTGTGGATTCCCACCGCTTCGACGTGGCGATGGCTGAAGCGAAGCGCTACCTCGAAGCAGGCAGGGTACGTCCGCGCTCGTCGCGTTCGGATCGCGTGCTGGCGGGGGCGATCTTCGTGGTTTGCAGCATTGCGTTGGCCTGGTTGCTGGCTACATGCGTGACGCGAGACGCCAGCAAGGCGAGCGAACTGGCCGTGACGCTGCCGGCTGTGCCGGTGGTCAGCAGCCCGCCCATCGTCGATCCATCTCAAGAGCCGATCAAGCTGGCTCAGTCGGCCATTGAAGAGACGCGGACGATCCAGCAAAGTGTGCCTTCGGTAGCCAGCACGGTGCCTAAGGCGGCCGAGCCAAGCCCCGTTGCCGCTGCGCCGGCGCCTCGAAGCGAGCGCACGCATCTATCACGGCACGCCGTGCAGCAGCCGACTGTGCGAGCTTCCACCCGCGAAGCCACGACAACCCGCCCCGCAAAGGCGGAGCGCAAAGTCGCGGGAGCACGCATGACCGAGGCGTATGTCGAAGAGCGCCTCGCGTTGAGCCGCACCGTTCGTCCTGCCACGCGGCCGTCCGTGTCGAAGCAGCCGGAATGGATCGCACGTTTGTCGGCCGGAAACGACACATTCGACCAGGCCGCGTTGCGTAACTGGGCCTCACAGCAGCGCGCACACGTTGCCACGCGCGCCACCGTGCCGGCACCGGGCGACACTGAGTGGAGCACCCGCATGACCCAACGCCGGATTACCGACAACCCGGATGCTTTCCAAAGTGATCGCGGCCGAAAGTAAAAAACCACAAAAAAAGCCCGACCAAAGTCGGGCTTCAAAAATCAGCTGCGTCCTCCACAGGACGCAGCTCCTGCAAAACCGCTTGCTCTACCGCCAGCCTTAAGCTGCCAGCAGCGAACGCAACACGAACGGCAGAATCCCGCCGTGCTTGTAGTAGTCCACTTCAATCGGCGTATCGATACGCAGCAGCACCGGCACACGCTTTTCCTTGCCGTCCTTGCCACGAATCACCAGCGTCACTTCCTGTTGCGGCTTGAAGTCAGCGCCCAGGCCTTCGATGTCGTACGTTTCTTCGCCGGTGATGCCGAGCGATTGCACGCTATCCGAGCCCTTGAACTGCAGCGGCAGAACGCCCATGCCCACCAGGTTCGAGCGGTGGATCCGCTCGAAGCTGCGTGCGACCACAGCCTTCACGCCCAGCAGTTGCGTACCCTTTGCAGCCCAGTCACGCGACGAGCCCGTACCGTACTCTTCGCCCGCGAACACAACCGTCGGCGTGCCGGCGTCGATGTACTTCATCGCTGCGTCATAGATCGACAGTTGTTCGCCGCTCGGCTGGTGAATCGTCAGGCCGCCTTCCACACGCGAACCGTCAGCCTTCGCCGGGATCATCAGGTTCTTGATCCGGACGTTGGCGAACGTGCCGCGCATCATCACGTCGTGGTTGCCGCGGCGCGAACCGTAGCTGTTGAAGTCGGCCTTCTGCACGCCGTTCGCCTTCAGCCACTTGCCTGCCGGCGAGTCTTCCTTGATCGAGCCTGCCGGGCTGATGTGGTCGGTCGTGACCGAGTCACCGAAAATGCCCAGTGCGCGCGCGTTCGTCACGGCAGCAATGCTGTCGGCCGGCGTCATCGAGAAATCCTTGCCGAAGAACGGCGGCTCGGCGATGTAGGTCGACTTCGGCCAGTCGTAGACTTGTCCTTCTTCGCCTTCGATCTTGCTCCACAGGTCGCCCTTCTTGGTGAGCTGCGAGTAGTTCTTGCGGAACGCGTCCGCATCCAGCGCGAACTTGAGCAGGTCATTGACTTCTTCGCTGGTCGGCCAGATGTCGCCCAGGTAGACGTCCTTGCCGCCCTTACCCTTGCCGACCGGCTCGGTCATCAGGTCGCGCGTGATGTTGCCGGCGATCGCGTAAGCCACAACCAGCGGCGGCGAGGCCAGGAAGTTCGCGCGGATGTTCGGGTGAATACGCGCTTCGAAGTTGCGGTTGCCCGACAGCACGGCTGCCGCGACGATGTCGTTCTTCGTGATCGCTTCGTTCAGTTCCGGCGTCAGGTCGCCCGCGTTACCGATACAGGTCGTGCAGCCGTAAGCGGCCAGCGTGAAACCGAGCTTGTCGAGGTACTTCAGCAGGTCTGTCTTCGTCAGGTATTCCGTGACGATACGCGATCCCGGAGCCAGCGAGGTCTTGATGTGGGGAGCGACCGTCAGGCCGGCTTCCACCGCCTTCTTGGCCAGCAGGCCGGCGGCCAGCAGCACGCTCGGGTTCGACGTGTTGGTGCACGACGTGATCGCGGCGATCAGGACGTCGCCGTTCTTCACGTCGACGCCGTTGCTCGTCGTGTATTGCGCGTCCAGATCTGCTTCCTTCTTCGCAAAGCCGTTTTCTGCAACCGGCTTCGAGAACAGGTCGCTGAAGGTCGACTTCACATTGCCGATTTCGATACGGTCTTGCGGGCGCTTTGGACCTGCCAGCGACGGTGCAACCGTGCCGAGATCCAGCGTGACGACCTTGGTGTAGTCGATCTGGCCAGTCTTCGGAATACCGAACAGGCCTTGTGCCTTGAAGTAATTTTCGAAGGCGGAGATTTCAGCGTCGGTACGGCCCGTGCCCTTGAAGTAGTCGATGGTTTTTTCGTCGACCGGGAAGAAGCCCATGGTTGCGCCGTATTCCGGCGCCATGTTGCCGATCGTCGCGCGGTCCGGCAACGACAGCGACTTCGTGCCTTCGCCGAAGAACTCGACAAACTTGCCGACAACCTTTTCCTTGCGCAGCAGTTCGGTCACGGTCAGGACCAGGTCGGTCGCCGTCACGCCTTCGCGCAGCTTGCCCTTCAGTTCGACGCCAACCACGTCCGGCGTCAGGAAGTACACGGGCTGGCCGAGCATGCCGGCTTCAGCTTCGATACCGCCCACGCCCCAGCCCACCACGCCGATACCGTTGATCATGGTGGTGTGGCTGTCGGTGCCGACCAGCGAATCCGGGTAGTACACGGTGTCCGCGCCTTCGGCCTTCTTGTGCACGCCGCGTGCGAGGTATTCCAGGTTCACCTGGTGAACGATACCGACGCCCGGCGGCACGACCTTGAACGTGTCGAATGCCTGCATGCCCCACTTCATGAACTGGTAGCGCTCGTTGTTGCGCTGGAATTCCAGTTTCATGTTCAGGTCGAGCGCGTTCTTTTCGCGGAAGTGATCGATCTGCACCGAGTGGTCGACAACCAGATCCACCGGGACCAGCGGCTCGATCGATTTCGGGTTCTTGCCGACGCGTTGCGCGACACCGCGCATTGCAGCAATGTCGGCGAGCAGCGGCACGCCGGTAAAGTCTTGCAGCACGACGCGCGACACGACGAACGGGATTTCGTCGACGCGTGCAGCGTTCGGCTTCCAGTTGGCGAGTTGCTCGATGTGTTCTTCGGCGATCTTCTTGCCGTCGTAGTTACGCAGCACCGATTCCAGCACGATACGGATCGAAACCGGCAGGCGGTCGATCTTGATGTTCAGTGCCTTGCCGAGTTGCGGCAGGGAGTAGAACTTGCCTTTGCCGGAACCGCTGTCGAATTCCTTGAGCGTTTTGTGGAGGTTGTGGGCCATGGTGTTTTCCTTGGTTTGATCGCGGAACTACAGTACTTAACTTGACTAGATGATGTACAGATCGACGTACTCATTGACCGGCATGGCTTCGAGCCTTGCCTGATCCAGTGACACGTCGAGAATCGCCAGTTGTTGCTTGACCGGAAAGCGGCGCGCGAGGTTGGTCCTGAACTTCTCGACCAGCAACGGAATCCCGTCTTCGCGACGACGCTTGTGACCGATCGGGTATTCGACTACGACTTCGTCGAACTTCGACCCGTCGTTGAATTCGATCGTCAGTGCATTGGCGATCGAACGCTTCTCCGGGTCGTGGTAATCCTTAGTGAACTGCATGTCTTCGACACATTCCATCCTGGCACGCAGCACATCGATGCGCGGGTCCTGCGCGATCGAATCTTCGTAATCCGCGGCCTTCAGGCGGCCGTGGATCAGCGGCACGGCGATCATGTACTGGATGCAATGATCGCGGTCGGCCGGGTTGTTCAGGGGGCCTTTCTTGTCGATGATGCGGATTGCGGCTTCGTGGGTGCGGATCGTGATCTTCCTGATGTCTTCGACGCGCTTGCCCGCGGCAGCCAATTGCGCGTGTAGCGTCATGGCCGCCTCCACCGCCGTTTGCGCGTGGAACTCAGCGGGGAACGAGATCTTGAACAGCACGTTTTCCATCACGTACGAGCCGTACGGGCGCTGGAACTTGAACGCGTTGCCCTTGAACAGCACGTCGTAGAAGCCCCACGTCTTAGCCGTCAGCACCGACGGATAGCCCATCTCGCCAGTCTTCGCGATCAACGCTAGCCGTACGGCGCGCGAGGTCGCGTCGCCTGCGGCCCACGATTTGCGCGAGCCGGTATTCGGCGCGTGACGGTACGTGCGCAACGCATGTCCATCGACAAACGCCTGCGAAACCGCGTTGATCAACTCGTCGCGGGTCAACCCGATCAGTTGACCGACAACTGCGGTCGAAGCCAGCTTCACCAGCAGCACGTGATCGAGCCCGACCTTATTGAAGGCGTTCTCGAGCGCAATGCAGCCTTGAATTTCGTGCGCCTTGACCATGGCGATCAAAACGTCTTTCATCGTCAGCGGCTTTTTGCCTGCTGCGATGGCCGTGCGCGAGAGCCAGTCGGCCGTGGCCAGAATTGCGCCGAGGTTATCCGACGGATGGCCCCATTCGGCAGCCAGCCAGGTGTCATTGAAGTCCAGCCAGCGGATCATTGCGCCGATGTTGAAGGCGGCCTGAACCGGGTCCAGCTGAAACGACGTGCCCGGCACCTTGGCGCCGTTGGGGACGATCGTGCCCGGCACGATCGGTCCCATCAGCTTGGTGCAGGCCGGGTAGGTAAGCGCCTCGAGTCCGCAACCGAGCGTGTCGATCAGGCAGTTACGCGCGGTTTCCAGCGCGAGCGTGCTGTCGATCGGGAAATCCAGTACGTAATCGACGATATCGACCAGGACTTGGTCCGGGTCAGGCCGTACGTTGGAAATCGGAGCGGACATCGGGGCTTCCCTGATGTAAATGATTAATTGCTGGTCTTGTTGATCGCGTTCGATTGCGTCGGAGCCGGTGCGCCTTGCACCATGGCTGCCGTCTTGCACTCGTCGGCCAGACGCGAGCTGTCGTTATCCGAGAACAACATCGCCTTCGTCGGGATCACAACCAGGTCCATACCCGTGGCGGCGTCGTGGAAACGATCTGCGCCCGTGGTGGTCGCTTCGCGCGGCAGATTGTAGTTTTTGTTCGCCCAGTGAACCGTGACGATCTGGTCACGCTTCATGTCGCCCTTCAGGTCAAATGCCAGACCTTCATTGCACGACCACTTTTCCGAGCCTTCCGGAATCGGATCGACCTTCGCTTCTTTAGCCGGATTCGGCTTGCGTTTGATCAGACGTTTCGGTTGCGGCTTTTTCGGCACAGCCTTGGCAGCCGGGGTGGTCGTTTGCGCAGCGGCGTCGGTCGCAACGGTCAGCATCGTCGTGGACAAAGCGCCGATTACGGCGGCGATCAACAGCTTATTCATGGAGAAAAACCTTTCTATCTAATTTCAGTTGAACAGTGCGCGGGCCGGTGTTGGCGACCGCGAGGGTTGAACTGCACGCGCTTTGAAAGCGCACAGCGAGCGCTATTTTCTCCTATTTAGCGGCACGTACTTCAAATTCTCGGGGCCGGTGTAATTCGCGCTCGGACGAATGATCTTGTTGTCGATCCGCTGCTCGATAATGTGCGCGCTCCAGCCAGCCGTGCGGGCGATCACGAACAGCGGCGTGAACATCGCCGTCGGCACGCCCATCATGTGATACGACAC
>NZ_JAWRXB010000183.1:0-340 GCF_046535245.1 Paraburkholderia sp. SIMBA_030 | reverse complement strand
TCAGCTGGGAGAGCACCTGCTTTGCAAGCAGGGGGTCGTCGGTTCGATCCCGTCATCCTCCACCAATCCTCAATGCCGGTTTTACTGCGGCGAACCTTGAAAGAGGTTTGCGGTGCAGTGACACGGGCATTGGCGATTGAGCCAGTCAGAGTGATATGCGGTTATAGCAACTGCGATATCGGCTGTCGTTCTTTAACAATCAGGAAGAAGTAGTAAAGAGATTCACGAAAGCATACCTGGAGATGGGTGTGTGAGTAGGTGAGTCAGGGTTGTGATTGTATCAATGTATGAAAAGGTGATCGAGAGATCGCCTTGGAATACGGCGCAACACGAATACTCA
>NZ_JAWRXB010000182.1:0-341 GCF_046535245.1 Paraburkholderia sp. SIMBA_030 | reverse complement strand
AGGGCGGCTAGACAGCGCGGCCCGCGAGCCATAGGTAAAACAACTGTTTTCGCGACCGCACGCCAGCGTCATACATACGCTGGCGTGCGAGAGCGGCATTGCGCCGCCCGTGTCGTGCTGCTTGCTACTGCTTATTGCTGCTGTTCTTGCTGCGTGTTGTCGAGGCGCTTGGGCTTCGGCGGCGATTCGATCTTCGCGTACTGGAAGGCCGGCGTAGCCTTGAGCGCTTCCTTGGTCGCGCCCGGCAGATAGAGATTGCCCTTGCGCACTTCGAGCGAAGCGATGGGCACGGCCACGCCGTGCGCAGCCACGCCGAGGAAGCCGCCCGCTGCGACGATGGC
>NZ_JAWRXB010000181.1:0-341 GCF_046535245.1 Paraburkholderia sp. SIMBA_030 | reverse complement strand
CAATATAATTTTTGATTTGTTCTTCTATATCCATATATTTCATAAAGTGTCTTGCGTCAATAACTCTTCTTAAAGAATCGGATCATATTCCAAAGAAACTATTGACTGAGATGATTTTTCATGGTAAACAACTTTTTGGTTAAGGAGTTTTATATTTAAAAATACAAAAGAGAAACCGAAAAGTCTCTTTTTAATCACATTAATACATTTTACATAATACAAAACAACTACCAAGGACTAATTCCAACCTCATCCTCAATATCATTGCTGAAAAACTGTCCTGTAGGAGCATTTTCGTCAGTCAGGGTGTGTTTAACGATAAAAGAAGCGGCACTTTCTAC
>NZ_JAWRXB010000180.1:0-342 GCF_046535245.1 Paraburkholderia sp. SIMBA_030 | reverse complement strand
CGTCTTGGTCGATGGCGTCAGTCCAGCGCCTGGCAATCGTGGCGACGAAGTCGGGGTCGGACTGGATTGCCGTCTGGGTCAGGGCACGCTCCATGGCCGCGATCGTGTCGGTGCTGGCGAAGTGCGTGACCTTGTCCAAGGCCATCGTGATGATCGTCGCGGACCGCGAAGGCACAAGCGCGGAGGCGATGGCGTCGGCGAGCTCTTCCCGCTTGGGCGTCACCGATTGACGGGCGATGCCGGCGTGGGGGAGGAGTTCGGAGGCCAGTGCAAGCCTACGCCGGGCTTCACTGATACCGATCCGCAAGCGGGCGCGCAAGAACTCCGCTGCGTTCCGGTACC
>NZ_JAWRXB010000179.1:0-343 GCF_046535245.1 Paraburkholderia sp. SIMBA_030 | reverse complement strand
ATCTAAGCGATCGCGCTGCCATGCAGATTTCAACGTCGCAATATCTATCAGGCCAATGATAGAGGCCATAATGGTTGCGCCCAGTAGTGCATAGGGTAGTGGAGCAAGCGCATTGCTAAAGGCTATGAGCGCGGCAATCATTACCAGTACGGTTACGAGACTAGCAAGTGGAGTCTTCGCGCCTGAATCGGCATTGATAGCCGTACGCGAAAAACCTCCTGCAACTGCAAAACTTTGGAACAGTCCACCAGACAGGTTGGCCAGCCCAAGTCCAGTCAGCTCACGATTGGCATCAAAGCTCTCACCACGCAAGCGAGCATAAGTACTGGCAACTGAACTGCTC